>JBGAWU010000034.1:0-11786 GCA_044227425.1 Methyloglobulus sp. | reverse complement strand
AACCGGCATCGGGTATTTCACTTTCGGTTATGAAAAAGCAATTAGGAACTATAACCGTTTATTCCTACCATAAATTACCGGACGGTTCGAGCCATCCTGCCGATTGCGGTCTTGCTACCGGTGTCCATAATGTATATCAAATTGCCGCTACCGATATGTCGAAAGCACTCAGTTTGGGTTTTCTGGATTGGACAAAAATAACTCCGTTTGCGGCAACAACCGGCGTGACGACCGCCATGGCGATTACGGTTAAATATCAATGTAAAAACAATACTATAAGGGGTACCGTATATTGCGATAAATACCGGATTAGTCCACTACCCGTTAAGCTAGTTTCGAGCACTGTTGGTGCTTGTCCTATCAAGCCGCCCAGCAATTGCCCTTAATTAACGTTGCATGTATAAATCCTGTTTTTTATAGGCAGATAATTACGCGTTCAAACAATGAAAAATGGGTAGTGGCTAATTATTTTATAAATAACAATGAGTAACCTTCAGGTTTATGTGTGGGGGTTTATTATAAGTAGGCAGCCTAAAAAACGGGCAAGTACTCATTACTTGCCCGTGATGTTTCTCCTTCCTTGATAACCGGATGATGAAGCCGTTGTTTTGAAATCGCTATCTTTAACGGTTTGCGACAACAAAAGCTTTATTAGTCTCGGTTAAAATCCTTTTTCTTACGATTTTATCCGTGTTTTATTGAGTGTCGATAACCAGCGACAGGTCGTCAACTCTCCAGGCCGCATTTCCTGGGTTTACCGGTGTAACCTGGACACGGATGTTGTGGACGCCGAAAGGCAACACCCTATAGCATTGAGTGACGGCGCTCACCCAACCATCATCCCGGGTAGCCCCACCGGCGCCGGAGACCAAGGCATTATCCGAATCGGACGGGGTGCAAGGGATGCCATCGATAAAGATGGTATCGTCCAACCAGGTTGCAGGTCCACCCGCTATGGTTGCTTCGGCGTTGAAAATTACACGTACCAAGCCTCCGGCAGTGAAAGTTTTTAAAATTTGAGGACCAATTAAAGTCCCATCCAAATCCAGGTTTAGAGACGTTGCGCCCAGTTGCGGAGTGACATTCGATGTGGCGAGCACGATATTGGCGGATGCTTCGCCCGCCATCAGACCCAATCCGAATAAAGCGGCAATGGCAATAACGGGTGTTTTTTTCATTTTCTTTGTTAGTGTTTTCATTTTATTTAACCTCTTTTTTATATGGCCGGATTTTTGTCGATTGACACGCCACCGGTCGATAAGCGTCGCGCTTGCTGTTAGCCTTAGCGGCTAACGACACGCTGCGGATCGTCGGCATCGGCTTGGGCCGTACTTTCGGCTTCTTCAAGCGATGCAAGAATTTGTTTTGCGGTTTCCGCCACGATAGGGGAAGGGTCGTTCAACGATGAATGGGCTATTCCAACTACGTCCGGTTCCGTTATGCGGCCTGCGCTTAATTGCTGGCCCAAGTAGCTGATTGCCATGGATCGTATCGTTTCGGAACTGTCGTATAACGCCAATTCCTTTAACTGATCGGATGTAATGTCCAGACCGATAAGCGTTGCAGCCTGTAGCGCGTTAATCCGCACATCGTCTTCACTGTCGGTTAATGCGGCTTGTAATGCGGATTCGGCTTCAGGCCTGTTTTTCTGTATGGTGCTTACTACTGCTTCCGTTCGTTTTTGCGCAGCAAGGGTATTCGTTGCTTCCAGACTGTGTGGATAGGCTGCGACTTGATTGCCTAGGTTGGGCGAATAATTTTCGCCCTTGGCTTTGGGATACACCCAAACCGTCGCCAGTTTGGCTTTTGTGTCGGTACTGTTATTGAAAAAGAAAAACGTATCGTAGTTTTCGAATAATTGTTGTAACCCCACTGAAACGGATGCATTGTCAACGTGTATCGTCACATTCGCATTAGGGACATCCTTGTCCATGATGATGTTGAGGTTGGTTTTTTGGGCTACCGCTTGCACCACCTCTTGCAAAGGTTGGTTATCGACCTCTAAACTCATGCGGTCACTGGTTAGTTGGACAGATAAGGATGATGGGATGGTCGGCTTATTTTGCTTGAGCACCGCACTGGCATGATTATCGGGATTTGCCGGGCTATTGGCGACCAAACCTTGATGGGCGGCATACAACAACCCAATTCCGGATACCATCAGGAGAACCGTTTTTTTATAAGCCATTTCAACCACCTCTTACCAATCAATTCAGATGTATTGATGAAAAACAAAACTGCTTGACGGTATGCGGTTAGGTTGTTGCGAAAATAAAACAACCCGGTAATGTTTACTGAAAAGCGGTTTTGTTTCGGATGGCTTTATCTTAGGGAGGTAGTGGGTGAGGGTCTGTGAGATATTCCACTCAAAGGCTGTGAAATATTACCTTGACGCTAAAGGCTTGTATAAAAATTCCTTGACAATCAAAGCATAGTACGAAAAGAAAGCGGCTAATTCCGCTCGCGTCGGATACGTCTGGCTCTTACGGGGATGGATTTAACCGTTGTTGCGGCAGGTGACGTTTGTGCAGGACCAACTAAATCATTCGGCTCATAGCCAACAATAAAAGAGCATGTTGATAAAGGCATTCGAGTGGACATAAATGTTAATGCTGGGGAGGCATTCACACCATGACAAATGGTTACTAGCAATACATTGCTAAGGAATCCTTACCGTCCTCCTCGTGCGTTTCGGATTTTCCTTCCTTCGGCTGTGCTCAGGACAGGTTCAGGTCGTGATGGCAAGATTCGTCCTAAATTTAGACGGTTATCATTAAAGGCCAAGTTATAACCAGTATTCAGGCCGCCAATAAAAGCCACATGTTGTTTTACTATTGCAATCTTCAGGATTCGTTAATGAGCCGTGCGTGTGGGGGCTATCGGCGTCCAGCCCAAAACGTTTAAAAATTATGTAGCGGCCGATTAACTCTTTAGCCGCATTATTGTCGCGGGACTGGTCAAAAAACGCCCTCAATGGCGCAATATTGCCCCAGCGTCCGAGTGTCCGGTCAGTGATATTGGCTGGATTTTCAAAATTGGCGTCAATCCATTCGAGAAGGCTACCGCTTGGCGCAGCGCCGAGAAGGTTTTCTTCGGTCGCTTCTGCGTAAGGATGCAGCGATAAGTTGAAGAAACAGAAGGGTTTGGTCGAAGATGCTGTTATAGCAGGGGAATCTACCGTGTTTTTATTGCACACAAACGTCTTGTCGGAATCCGCGTTTCTGTAACGTCTTGTCAAAGAAGCAAAAACGGTGTCTTGGAATTCACGGATACTGACAGCGGCGCCAATAAAAACAATATTCCGGTACGGCAAGTCAGGAAATGTGCCGATTATTTCACTTGCCAGGATTGTACCCATGCTATGGCCGATGATCGTAATTTCCGCAGCGCGGTTAAAGCTTGGTAAGGCATGATTGAGTTTCTCGAAGAACACTTTAATGACGCCATCTTCACAGCTTCCCTTGCCCCAAAAGTCGTCTTGGCAAGGCTTATGAAAGGCGAAGCGCACACGGCTGATTTGGCTATTCCAATCCCTGTTGCCCAAGGAATCTATAACAGGGATACTGGCTAACTTTAGCGGAATGAATATCAGGTTCTTAAACCGGCTCAGGGTAAAATCGAAGTTTTTGGCTGTATCGGCATCCGACGGCACGCAATGATATTTATCCGGCAAGTACGACTTATCCTGGCAAGGATCGTGCGTTGGGTTCAGGTCTTGCGATGGGACTGTGTCATTGGAGTACTGGGGGCAATAAGGCGTATGTTGCGCCCAATATTCACTCAAGCAACGAGAATTAAGCCATAAGCTGCCTTGTTTGCCATAACTTAAAAGGGACCGCACTCCAATCTCGGCGACATCGGTTGCAAATTTGAATGGCGCAGTGTAAGTATAAGCATCATTGTCCCATGTGCCTTGATAAGAGTTGTTGATGGAGTCTCCGTAGGAGTCCAAAGGTTCGCTAGGCCACGAGATAAACAGCGGATAGTCTTCCGGGCGTTCTTTCAGGATTTTGTTTATGTCCCTATCCAGACGGCCGATGCTGGAAGCGTACTTATTCATACCGCCATGGATAAACAGCATCAAGCGTTTTTTCCCGCTTTTTTGAAAACTTTCGATAATCGTATCGAGATGTTTATTAACATCCAATTCCGGTTTATGGCTGCATAGCGAACCGTATTCGAATTGAATAGGTTTGAATTCCCCACGCCTGTTAATTGCAATCACATGCTTATTGATCGCTTGGCACGGATTCGTTTTAATTCCCTGGTTAACAGGCAAGTGGGAAATGTCGGACAATTCATAACGATAAGGTTCGATGCTTTTAGCGTCATGATAACTGGCGCAAGACGATAAACCCAAAATGCTGGCTAAAGTAAAAATTAAGCGGATAAATTTAGAAATGTTGAACATTTTTCATCCTTATGAAATCAATAACCTGTCGGACTTACATTGCAAGTCCGTATCCGAATTGTCTTCTTAAAATCTTTCACAGACTCAAAATTAGGCTAATACTCCCATTCGCCTTGTTCTTCAACCAGAACTTTGTTGTCGTCTTTAACAACCCGTAACAGGCCTGTTTCCAAAACAAAATAAGTTGTCTTTCCTGTTTTAAATTCGTATCCGAGAAATTGGCAAGGAGTGACGCCGTCTGCGCATAACGTGTGCAAAGTGTGTCCGCTAAGGGTGAGGGCATGCTGCGTTTTCTTCGAAATACCGTGGTAGGTGACCTTATCGCAAGTCACTTCGCCTTCCTGACAGTGCCGGGTTATCGTAATTACATAATTTTTTGTCGTCAATTGGTCGCCGTAGCATAGGGCGGGAAGATATAAAAACGAAATAAGTATGAAATATAGCAAGCAACAACGAGTTTTCATTGTATTTCCTATGAATGTGTCAGAAAAAATAACCGTACCGCCTTTATGCCCTGTGGATTTATGGGTAATGGCTCCTCTTATAACTCAGGTTTGGACGGCTCCATAAACAAAAGGTGTTTTCGCGTCCTCAGGGCTGGATTAGCATCCGTGTCAGCGGATTATTGTTATTAATTGATTCGGCATTAAAGGGTTTCTTTTCATCGCATTGTTCGGAAAGTTGGGCGACTTGTTTTAGCTGTTCCGATTGTTGTTCGGATAAGGTTTCGACGATTTTCCGTACTTCGTCTTCCAGGGACATCAGGGCGACCTCCAAGCCTTTATTAAGTCCGCGTAAGGCGCTGGCTTCAAGCGAAGGCTTGAGCTTTTTCAGGATATACCAGGGAATTAACCAGCTAATCAGCATTAACAGGCTGCTATGGATGGCGAAATCGACACCGAGATAATGGTCGTGCGTGACATTACTGGCGTAGTAGCCCATGAAAACCTGGAAGCCCACCCAGCCGATAGCGGCTAAAGGCAATACTATCTCGCAGAAGCGGACGAATTTTAAAAATCCCCGGTGCAGGGCGTTACCGGGATTAGCCAAGGCTTGCCGGACGTGCAGTTCGCTTTGGGCCTGGATGATTTTGGGTGCTTTCGTCCTGACAGCGGTTAACTGGTTTTTCAGAGGGAGTATCGGCAATCCAAGGTTGTCAACGTTATCGACGAATTCATCCAGTGCGTCGCCGAAGCGCGTCTGCGCCCAATTGTCCCATAGGACATTGGATGGTTGGTCCGCGTTGCGCGCACCGTTGGCGGAATTGACGATTAAATCGGCGGCATGGTCGGCATAGTAGGCGGCCAGCTTTTGGATGGGCCAGGCGAAACCTTGTTCCAGCTGTTTAGCTGTGATTTGCCATTGGGTTTGCCAAAGGTTTTCGGCCTTAGTGTAGGCCGAATTCAATCCCAGTGATTGGTGTACCGCTTGGAGTTTTTGCCGCAGCTCTTTCTTGCGAATTTGTGCGCCGCGTTGTTCAAGTTCTGCAACCACATGTTTATTGGCTAGCGATAGTATTGTTGTTTCCAGCGATAAGAACTCATCGGGATAACTGTTTTCACCGCACACGGTTTTAAAGATGATAGGCTCGACAAAGCCTGCTTTGCCGAGTTGTTGCTTGAAGTCTTCAATCTGTGCCTGTTGGCCTCTGTCCCATTGGTTCAGGACGAACAGCCAGGCGTGGCGGTTGCCTTCGGATAACAGCAAGCGCCAGGCTTTTTCATCCCGGTAGCGTTCCGGGCTGACGACATAGATCAAGACATCGATGTGGGGCAGCCATTCGAAAACTTGGGCTTTGTTGCTTTGCTCGGTGCTGTCGAAATCCGGCATGTCGATCCAGACGATAGCTTTCTTGGTATCATCGTCATGTTGGGCGATTTTTATTTTTTCAACCGGCAGTTTTTTCGGCAAATGTTGAATGGCGATGTCACGATGATGGAATAAGGTGACTTCGCGCGAGGTGGGTCGTTCGATACCAGCTTTGGCGATGGTTGTTCCCGCGAGCCGGTTGAGCAGCGAGCTTTTCCCAACGCCGGTGCCGCCCATGAACGCGACGATCAACGGTCGTGATCCGTTGTGGTTGAACAGGGTTTCGGGCGTTCTGGCGTCAAAATCGCATAATATCTGGGCGGCTTCCGGGCGGAGCCAACCGGCGGCGACTGCCTGTTCCGCCCAGCGTTTAGTATTTTCGGCTATTTCAGAGTAATCGTAAGCCATGGCGTTTTTCTTTGAGTTGGATTTCAGCTTGCTGTAACTGTTCCGGGGAAATATTGAAGTAAGAAACCGAGGATAACTGACCGGCGAGCTCGAGCAGTTTCCGCTTCAAACTTTCGATGAATAAGCTTTGTTTTACCGCAGCTAACTGGCGCTGTTTTAAATCTGCTTCGATCCGGTTGATGTAGCTGCCGATCGCGCTTTCGGTTAATAGGGACGTGACAGTAAGCATGGCGGGGGCGATAACCAGGTCGTGCATACCGATGCCGCCCGTATGCAAGGCCAGTGCGATCACGGTAGCGTCGGCAGTCACGCGGGTGGCGCGTAAACTATTGAGAAGCGCAGGTTGTTCCTCCAGTTTCCGGTACAAACGGTTGGCGGCATTTTCAACCTCTTCCTGAAAAGCCAAGTGATACTGCTGGGCGGCGCGATTGAAATCGTTAAGAATGTTGGCCCTTTGGGTGCGCAGCAAGCTGCTGAACTCTTTCCACCACTGGCTTTGCCGGTTTTGCTCGGCCTGATTGAGTAATTTATCCGCCATTTGGATCAGTACGTGTTCGGCGATTTGGTTGAGCAGGATGATTTCCTGGCTCGTATCGGTAATATGAAGGCGTTTTTTGCCGATGCTCATCATCTTTCGGATCGGCCACGTCAACAGGCGTCTGGTATTGGCCAATAGCCCGGCTATTCCCGGTATTTCCAGCAGGTTCAACAATTCCGCCAAGGCATGTTGAAAAGTTTCGTAGTGGTGCGGATGATTGAGGTAGTCGCGTTGATAGACTTCCAGCCCTTGTTTTATTGCTTGATCGACCAAGCCTTGCCAATCTCGCAACAGTGAATGTTCGGCGAGAACCGGTTCCAGCCATTGTTGCCAATGCTTTTGCAGTAATTCCTGCTCCAGTCTCGGTTGTTTTTTGCGGTTAACCTGGGTGATCAGTTTTTGCAGCTGCCTGGTCTCTGGCCATTCGGGTTGGCTCGATTGTTTCTGGTAATACAGCGGGATTACGTCGGGAAATTCATCTTTTCTGACTTGCCGCCATTTGTCTTTTAAGGAGTTGACCAATAGGTTTTCCGAGCCTTCGCTCAATTTATTCAGGCAGATCAGGGTCGGTTGTTGTAACACCTCGATGTCCGCCATGACATCCCAAACGGATTGGTCGGCATACTTTTCCTTACTGACAACCAGAATGACGACATCGGCAAGGGCGACCGTCCGGGTAACGCCTTCACGATAGTTGGCGGAATCGATAGAATCGAAATCCGGCGTATCCCACATCACACAATCCGGTAAATAAGGCGAATTATTTGAGCTTTGCGTAAGCGAATAACAGTCGTGCCGGTCTTTAGGTAGCTGGTTTTGCGGTAGTTGTTGGAATCGCCCAAAATACCACTGCAATCCGCTGCAATCCGAAAGTGTAATACCGTTGCAAAAACCTTGTGGGTGCATAGTATAGCCTGCTAACGGGCTGACACTAGCGACAGGGCTATTTAGTAGCACGTTAACCAACGAGCTTTTCCCTGCTTGGGTCGGCCCAACGACGGCTATTTGCAGAGGGTATGCCGTCATGTTGCCAAGCATTTGCCCTTTTCGCAAAAATGCTTCAGCCAAAATCAGGTCGTCAATACGCTGTTGATAGCGTGATTTATTTGACTCGTCATTGAGTTGGCCCAATACTGACTGGTAACGCTGTTTTAGTAATTGTATAAATTCCAGCATAAGGGGTTTGCTTAAGTTTATAATTGTTTTACATTTTACTTGGTTTTAAGCGTTTAGCGTTATCCGGTTAGGTGAGCGGTTGCTGGTTACGGCTATTTCAGGCTAATTCCGGCGCTATAATAAATACAAATAATAAACAACGATACCCCTGGCATGGATGTAAACTTTACACGAGGCAATACATGAAACGATTCCCCATACTTTTCTTCATTATTTTTTGTTTAGCGTTGACCGCCTGCGGAAGGGGTGGAACCATCAACGGCCATACCGCGAGGACGGCCTACCGTTCCGTTAAGATGCTGAAAGAGCGCTTGCCGCCCGACAATAGGGTTGAATTCGAAGTGGCGTTCTGGACGATACGGGACGAAAAAAAATCCGACGACGAATTCCTGGAAGCAGTGGATGGAAAATCCCCTTTTGAAATCATCGATATGGGCAAGGAAATTTACCAACAACGAAAATCGACCGGGTTTCAAGGCTACGAAAAATACAATAGCTGGGAAGAAATGATCGCCAAATTCGATAAAGAAAGGATCGAACAGGATAAGCGCCCAGGCAGCACAAAACGGGACGAAAGCCGTAAAAATGGGACGATTTTATATAATTTAAGAACTCCTAACCGGTAAGGATTTCTGGTTCGACAACAGCGATACGAACTGGCTGGCTTCCAAGATGGTCAGTTCCATCGCATGGATCAGTTGTGAAATATCGATCCCAATCTCGATAAATTCATGGTGCAGGGCTGAAATAGCCCGCGCATTCAGGTTGTGCTTCAAATACAAGACCTGGTCTTTGAATGACGATAACACTGGCTGGATTTTCGATTCAGCCAGTCGCATTGTTTTAATTAACTGCGCGTAATTTTGTTTCGCCGCTTTAAGCTGTTGCTTGCTGTTGTTTTTTAGCGTACGGTCGGTGTATTCGTTCAACTCGCTTTCCCATTCGGTAAATAAGGCGTGGCTTACTTCTTCGATAGCGCGGATACGGTCGCTGACGGCGTCGGATTTCGACCGGCAAAACTGGTATTGCCTGTTCAATTGGTGGTAGGTGTGCTCTAAGGACGATTCCTTAACATTAACCAGGGATTTGAATTTACCGAGCGCATCTTCGAATTCGTTGCGGGTATCCTGCAGGCTGGCGCATGCGCGCTCGACTTGATAAACCACGATTTCCCGTTTGTGTTCTCCGATAGTCTCCCGCGCGCTGTAATAAAAATTACGGAATAATTTTGAGACCAGGCTGCTGATTAAGCCACTAAAGGTTCTTCTTATGTTTTTCGAAGGTGTTTTTCCGGAATTAGGATAGGAAATTTTCTGCATGGACAATGGTTAATTTGAAAGCAGCCTGTTGGGTAAATTTATAGAACGATGCATCGACAATGTGAAGTTGCATAAGTTTCAATACATCGAAATCGGTATCAATCTTAACAGATTTAACCAAGATAAGTTCATCGGCGACAAGCGTACGCGCCAGCCAAGCCGCCAAGCTGTCGGAGGTGATGTCCCAGGAGGAAGGGATGCCTGCTTCTTCCAATTCGGCAAGGTTCGGCGACCAGATTGATATTCCCTTCGTTTTATTCAAATTGTTGAAACCGGCAACCGATTCGGTTAGGTTGAACTCGGGTTGTAGTGCTTTGAACAGCAAGGCCATTTGGTTCATTGCCAGGATTGCCATCTGGTGGGCTGTTTTATCATCGAAACGCCATTGTTGTTGCGCTAGCCTGACTTGATCGGCAAACGGCCCGCCGCCTGGAACAATAATTACCGGTTTATTGTGATAATGGTGCTGGATTTTTTCCAAACAGCCGGATAAGTTTCCTGATGTCAGCAAGCTGCCGCCGAGTTTAACGACAATCATTTAACGCTTTGAGTTTTTTAAGCAAATTCAGCAGGGCAGCCGCCTTATCGAAACATTCCTGGTATTCTTCTTCGAGGTCGGAATCGTTGACAATGCCGCCGCCCGCCCAGAAACGGATGGTGCCGTTGGAATGTACCAATGTCCGAATGGCGATATTGCTGTCCATGTTGCCGTCGAACCCGATATAACCGATTGCGCCGCAATACACACCGCGCCGGTTTGTTTCGAGTTCTTCGATCACTTCCATAGCGCGAATTTTCGGTGCCCCAGTGATCGAACCACCGGGAAAACAGCTTTTCAATAAGTCGAGCGCATGTTGCCCTGCTGCTAATAACCCCGTTACCGTGCTGACCAAATGATGGACGGTTTCATAACTTTCTACTGCAAATAAGGCAGGAACTTTTACCGATCCTTTTTTGCAGGTTTTACTCAAATCGTTGCGCAGTAAATCGACGATCATTAAATTCTCGGCCCGGTCTTTGGGGCTGTTGCGAAGCTGGTCGATCTGATGCCAGTCCGAAGCCGGGTACGCTTTTCGCGGTCGTGTGCCTTTGATCGGCTTGGTTTCAACCTGTCCGTTCACCAGCTTTAAAAAGCGTTCGGGCGAAGAGCTTAAGATCTGGGCTTCCGGAAAATTCAGGTAAGCGCTAAATGGCGCTGAGTTCAGTTCCCGCAACTTCCGGTATGCTGTCCACGGCGCGCCTTGGCAGTCGGCTACAAACCGCTGGGAAAGGTTGACCTGATAACAATCACCTTCTTTCAGATAATGCTTAATCCGTTGAAATGCGCGGGTATAGGCCGCCTTATCCATGTTGGCGGTTATTTCGCCGGTTACTTTGAAATCTTTGGAAGGGTTTTGCTTGGGCAATTGGCTGAATAAGCCTTTTAAAAATTGCCAGTGATATTCGTCACAACCATGGCCTACCAAGAAGCTGTGGCGTTTATGGTGATCGACGATAACCGCCCAGTTGTAGATACCGACAGCCATTTCCGGAATATGTTCGGCGTCGTCCGAAATACTGGGGAGTTTTTCCAGCCTCCGGGCTAAGTCATAAGAAAAATAACCAATAGCGCCACCATTAAAGGGGAGTCCGGCAAACCCTTCATAATGGACGCGGCTGAGTTCCTGTTTGACTAAATCGAAAGGGTCTTCGTTGGAAAAAACGACCGAGCCGTTTCGGTTAATCTGGCTGATCTCGCCGTGTGTGACGACAGTGATTGCCGGTTCGGCTGTCATAATATCGTACCGGCCTTGTTCGCCATGTGGAAACCCGCTGTCGAGGAATACGGCCCAGGGTTGTTCGGCAATTACGGAAAATAAGGCGGCGCTATCGGGGAAATAGGGCAGGGACGAGATAAGCTGTTTATTAGGCACTCTGGATTTATCGGGGTTAATTCTGTAAAGCTATGATGCCATAAGATGGCTTAAATGGTTGAAATTATATTGTCCTTTAAAATTATGATTTTAATAGCATAAAAATAAACGTTGATAAAACACATGCGATACGTGCCAGATGGTTTCATCTTAAGAAAATATAAAAAGCGGTAGGGTCAAGTAATTTGCAGGCTTAAATTGCAAATCCGTCT
>JBGAWU010000349.1:0-3260 GCA_044227425.1 Methyloglobulus sp. | reverse complement strand
GCCTTAACGAAGCCAATGCTTCTGCGGAGCAGGTACAAGAAACAAATAGGCAAGTTGAAAGTTTCTTGGCGTTAGCCCAACAAGCGCTAAAAGAGAGTCAATACGCCCAGCAAATGGCCGAACAGGCGCGTGACGAAGCGCAAAAACTGCGGGACGAAGCACAGGAAACTTTGGTACGGATTGCTGAACATGCCAGAAGTGCGCAAGAGAACGTCACCGTGGCCCAACGTGCGGCTAAAGATACGATTGGTATGATGCTGGAAGCGAAGGAAGCGATTTCACGGGTTTTCGCAGCGGCTAAGTGGCATTAATAAAGCCAGCAATAGACGTTGCTTAATAGATTTTGAAGACAAGAAGGCATTCGAATGCAATGCCTTCTTGTCCTGAAATGAACTTAAAAATAAATTCGACGCAGACGTAACATCATAAACCCTGCTATTGATTAGGCAATGTATAGTGGAGTTTACACGTAGAATAAAAAAGAATAGCTTCTCAATTGCCCTGCCAAGTTAAACTGGTTTTACAACGGCTAAAATCACGATAGCAAACAAAAACAACACAGGTATTTCATTCATCCAGCGGTAATAAACATCGCTGTGGGGATTGCGGTCGTATTTGAACAACAAAAGCCAATGGCCGCAAACCACATGGTAGACGAATAAGAGTACCAGCAAACCTAATTTCGTATGTAACCAAATACTGCCGCGGTAGAGTTCCCAGGCATAACTGGAAAGCATCCAGACGCCGAAGATAACAGTTAATACCATACCCGGCGTCATGATGCCGTAATAAAGCTTACGTTCCATGACTTTAAATCGTTCGATGCTAACGTAGTCCGTACTCATGGCGTGGTACACAAACAAACGCGGTAAGTAGAACAGACCCGCAAACCAGGTTACCATAAATATCAAATGTAAGGCTTTTAACCAGAGCATTGCTAATCCTTATGAAGATAATGTCAACTTTTGTCCGAGAATTTTAGTGTAAGATTGATAACAGGTGAATTTATATTATGTATTCGCTATTTTTTTGCCGGAAAAAGCCGTACTAACCGGCTTGCAGTAACTGTTCAATGCTTTTTGTCATTTCATCTAAATCAAACGGTCCAATAACACGTTTGGCAAGGGTGCCATTTGAATTGATCAGTAAGGTCGTGGGCGTCCCCCAAACTCTACCAAACATTTTGGCGTAATCCCCTTTTAGGTCCAATACGACAGGATAAGGCAATTTTTTTTCCTGCGTCATGGCGACGACTCGATTAGGTGGGTCGTACACCATGGCGATGCCGACAATTTCGATGCCTTGCGGGTGGAACCGTTCATAGAGTGAAATCAGATGCGGAATTTCCTTGATACAATTCAGGCAACTGGTTGCCCAAAACGTAACAACCATCGGTTTGCCGCGTAAACCTTTCAAGGAAATGTGTTTCCCGGCAATGGTTGTAAACGTAGTGTCGGGAGTAAATGTATAAGAATTCCTGTTAGAAAGCCAGAATGCCGACAGAATCAGCAGCATGACGATAAGTCCCGTTATCGGGGTTTTTGCTTTCTTCTGTTGGTCGGTTACATTCGGCATATCGGGATTATAGCAAAACTGGTAAACTATTGACTTTTTAGCGCGATTTCTATTGGTACAAACATACATGAAAAAAATCCTAATTTCCGACAAATTGTCCGAAGCCGGCATCAATTACCTGAACGAGCAATCGGACATTCAAATCCATATTGAAACGGGTCTTAACGAAGAAGGCCTGTGCAACATCATCGGCGATTACGATGCCTTATTAATCCGTAGTGACACCAAAGTAACTAAAAAAGTACTGGAGGCAGCCAAAAACCTTAAATTGATAGGCCGTGCCGGTATCGGTGTCGATAACGTGGACATACCGATGGCGACTGAAATGGGCGTTATCGTGATGAATACGCCGGATGCGAATGCGACGACCACGGCAGAATTGGCGATTGCCCACATGATGTCGTTGAGCCGCCAATTACCGACTGCCGACCGTTCCGTCCGTGCCGGGAAATGGGAACGTTCCAAACTGATGGGTGCGGACATTGCGCACAAAACACTGGGGATCATCGGGTTCGGCACGATTGGCCGGATCGTATCGACCCGCGCGTTAGGCTTAAAGATGGAAGTGATTGCATTCGACCCTTTCGTTGCGCCAGAGATTTATGCCGAATATGGCGTCCAATCGGTCAGTCTGGACGAATTGGTCAGCCGGGCCGACTACATTACTTTACATTGTCCATTGATCGAAAAAACCAAAAATATTCTCAACGCCGAAACCTTGGGTAAACTGAAAAAAGGCGCACGGATTATCAACTGCGCCCGTGGCGGTTTAATTGACGAGCAGGCTTTGTACGAAGCCTTGAAATCCGGCAAATGCGCCGGAGCGGCGCTGGACGTTTACGAAAACGAGCCGCCAGCCGGGTCGCCGTTACTGGAGCTCGATAACATCGTCTTCACCCCGCATTTGGGCGCTTCAACCAATGAAGCGCAAGTGGCCGTGAGTGTCGAAATCGCCCGTCAGGCCGTGTTATTCTTGAAAACCGGCGAAGCGGTCAATGCACTTAACTTGCCGAGAGTTTCCGCCGAAGAGTTAAATAAATCCCATGATTTCATGAATCTGGCGACTAAACTGGGCAAAATCCTGGTAGGATTGGCTGATCAACCGATTACTAAAGTTGAAGTTGCCCTATTCGGCAGGGCGGCGGATGCTGCGGTTCGTCCGGTGTCGGTCTCAGCGTTAGTCGGCATCTTGGAAGGCCAGGTTTCAACCCCAGTCAACCGGGTAAATGCTGAAAATATCGCCAAACGTCAAGGCATTTCCCTGGTCGAATCGGTTTCCAAAGACTCGCCGGATTACGTGTCGCTGGTTACAGTTACAGCGCATTGCGCCGATAAAAATATCGCCTTGTCCGGTGCATTGCTGGGCGGCAAGCAGCCACGTCTTGTCTGCATCAATCATTTCGATATTGAAGTCGTCCCTGAAGGCACGCTCATTGTCACCCACCACGATGACAGGCCGGGCGTTATCTCGCAAATCAGTTCGGTGCTCGGCAACGCCAATATCAACATCACCCGTATGCAGGTTAGTACGGCGGATGTCAAAGATCAGGCGATGGCGGTTATTAGTGTGTCAGAACCCGTGTCTGAGGCCATCATGCAGCAGATCAGCAACCTTACGCCCGTGATCAACGCCAAGCAAATCAATATATGAGCTACGACGTTATCTGCTTTGACTGCGACAGTAC
>JBGAWU010000348.1:0-3279 GCA_044227425.1 Methyloglobulus sp. | reverse complement strand
GTTGACGACACCTGTTTACATCGGTCTCCCAGCCAAGCGTGCTTTGACGGTTTCAAAGGAAAACGGGATCCGAGTGAAAAAGCAGTCATCTCAAATATTGAAGGTGTTTCAGGCCACTTTAGCTCAACTGAAATAAACGGCTTAGGCTGGTATGATTTAAATTTAGATGTTACCGCTTTTTTGCTGGCTGATATCGACGATACCTTCAAAGCATTCTTGAAACCGACTTTCCATCGTGAT
The DNA here is from genome assembly GCA_044227425.1 of Methyloglobulus sp. Taxonomy (GTDB): domain Bacteria; phylum Pseudomonadota; class Gammaproteobacteria; order Methylococcales; family Methylomonadaceae; genus Methyloglobulus. Next base: position 3,039 of record JBGAWU010000348.1, on the reverse strand, counting down.
TTTTGGTTCGAAAATGCAAAACTTGTCATTGATTACGACCTTAAACCCGTACCCGTTCCGGCCGCATTTTGGCTTTTTGGTTCCGCCATGCTAGGTTTAGTCAAATTCAACCGGAAATCAATGGAAACCTTAACAACAAAAGTTTAATTGGAAATGTTACTAGCCAGAGCGCGATTGAATCCGAAATGTTAAACAGCTAACAACATTTAATCTCGACCAAGAACCCGTGTTTTTATGGAAAAATACACGACAGGGAAAACACATTGCCGAAACGACAGGACGTTATTTTGGCAACCTTCGCCCCCCGCAAACTGTTTGACCTCTGCGTTTCAGATTTCTCCTCGTTCAGCTGCCCTCAGGGCAAGCTCGGGGCGAAGCAACAACATTCATCCTAAACATATGCATCTTTGAGTAATTCCCACAAGCGCCAGCTTAGCCCGTGCCATGTTCATGGCGTTTATCTAACCTTTATTCTCTATGCAAGAAAAGCAATAATAAACACCCCAGCTTTGCAAACACGCGCGTTTAGAATACTTCTCCGAAGACTAAAGCACACCGGCTAAAGTTGCAAATCTCCCCAAGTAACTTCACTTTCTTGGCGTATTCTTCTTGTTAATAAACCGTTTAAATTTGCCGGTAGATCGTAGTATTTCTCATCAGCTATATTGTATTATGCGGCGTAAGTAATATTGCATAGGGCAAATACCTTAAAAATGAATTAAAATGTCAGCGTATGACTACATTTTGCGAATAATATCGATGAATCCAATGTAGGTTTTTAGACATATTAATAGCTACTTATTCGTAACGAAGGTATTTGAAATAGACTTTCAAAACATTTTCACAAGCAAAAGGGCTTCCTTTGAACTCCCGGACAACATCAGGAATATTTACAAAGTGTGCGAAAAATAATAATAAGCGACGGAATTTAAATTAATTACTATTCAAAATACCGTGACAATAAAAAGCTATCTTGATAAATATCTCAGTACCCGAATGAAAAAAAAACAATACGATATTAAAGCAGGCAATTCTTATCCTTTTGGATGCACCCTTAATGGTGGGGGAGCTAATTTTTCCATCTTCAGCCGCTTCGCCACGCACGTCGAGCTTCTGCTTTTCGACAACGCAGACGACAAAAAACCTTTTCAAATCATTTCTTTACAAAAGGAAACTAACCGGACGTTCTATTACTGGCATGTCTATATAGTGGATATTCCAGAAGGCACGTGGTACACATGGCGGATAGACGGCCCTAACCTAACCAAGGAAAACGGCTTCAGCTTCGATAAAGAAAAGCATCTGATAGACCCGTGGGCGCGTGCGATCAGCCATAAAAACTGGAGCCGTAAAATGGCTTGCAAACCGGGCGATAACAGTTCTACTTCGATGCGTTGCTGTGTCGTTTCCGATAAATACGACTGGGAAGGCGACATTCCTTTACGCATCAGCAGCGAAAAAGCCATCATCTATGAATTGCACGTCGGCGGCTACACCCGTCATGCCTCAGCGAATGTCGACCATCCGGGGACCTTTTCAGGACTAATCGAAAAAGTACCGTACCTGAAAGAGTTAGGGATAACCCACGTTGAACTATTGCCGGTTATGGCGTTCGACGAGCAGGATGTCCCACGAAACACCTACGATCTTGGCCTAAAAAACTATTGGGGGTACAGTACGCATAGTTTTTTTAGCCCGCATCCGGGTTACTGCGTAACGCCGGAAGAAGGCACCCATCTTCGAGAGTTCCGTGATTTGGTGAAAGCACTTCATAAAGCGGGAATCGGCATTATCATGGATGTTGTTTTTAACCATACCTCGGAATCTGGCGCACACGGACCGATCATTAATTTCAAGGGAATCGGCGGCAAAATTTTTTACCACCACGACAAATACGATAAAAGCATCTTTATCGACTATACCGGTTGCGGCAACACCGTCAATGCAAACCATCCGTTGGTCAGCCGGTTTATTATCAGCTGCCTGGAATACTGGGTTAACGAAATGCATGTCGATGGGTTCCGCTTCGATTTGGCAAGCGCCATGACCAGGGGCGAAAGCGGCGAAGTGCTCGATGATCCACCGGTATTATGGGGGATAGAACTCTCCGAACGCTTATTCAAAACCAAACTGATTGCCGAAGCTTGGGATGCGGCAGGATTATATCAGGTAGGCAGCTTCCCCGGCTACCGGTGGGGCGAATGGAACGGTCGGTATAGGGACGTTATCCGACGCTTTGTGCGCGGAGAAAAGGGGCTTATCTCGGAAGTCGCCACCCGTATCTGCGGCAGTAGCGATTTGTATGAACATCAAGGCCGTTTGCCGATCAGCAGCATTAACTTTGTGACCTGTCACGACGGTTTCACTTTATACGATTTGTTAAGCTACAACGAAAAACACAACCTTGCGAATGGCGAAAATAACCAGGACGGCGGCAATGAAAACTACAGTTACAACTGCGGTGTCGAAGGCGAAACGGACGACTTAAGCATCCTGCAACAACGTAGGAAGCAGGCAAAGAACATTTTTGCCATCCTACTGCTCAGCCAAGGCGTACCGATGTTACTGGCAGGCGATGAATTTTTAAACAGCCAGTACGGGAATAACAATGCTTATTGCCAGGACAACGAATTATCGTGGCTGGATTGGGAAATGGCGTCGCAAAATGCCGATATGTTGTACTTTGTACAGCAAATGATTGTACTGCGCAAACGCCATCCATCAATCATGAGGCGGCGTTTTTTGACCGGAAAAACCATTGACGGCAAAAACATGACCGATATTGCTTGGCACGGCGCACAATTGGACTGCCCGCAATGGCTCGACTCCGAAACCAGGATATTGGCATTTACGCTAGCCGGTAGCGATGACAATGAAGCGGACGTGCATATCGTCATGAATATGTCCGATGACAACGTGACCGCCGACCTGCCGGTAATCAACGGAAAAGAATGGTGCCTGGCGGTCGACACATCCCTGCCTTCATACCAGGATATTGTTGTCCTGCAAAACCAAAAACCGCTAAGCCATCATAGTTAC
>JBGAWU010000347.1:0-3279 GCA_044227425.1 Methyloglobulus sp. | reverse complement strand
CAGCGGTAGCATCAACCTCGGGACAAATTCAGTCCCGTTCCAAACGGGTTGCATCTTCGCACGGGTGACGCCGAGAATGGCGACTTCCGGAGCATTGACGATAGGAGTAAATGCGGTTCCGCCGATGCCTCCCAAGCTGGATATTGTGATGCAGCCGCCTTGCATGTCGGCAGGCATAAGTTTGCCCTGACGTGCTTTTTCACTTTTTTCCGCCAGTTCACCTGCCAATTGATTGATGTTTTTGGTATCGACATTTCTTAAGACCGGGACAACCAGGCCATTCGGTGTGTCCACGGCGATTCCGATGTTGAAGTATTTTTTCAGGATAAGGCTCTGTCCGTCGGCAGACAAAGAAGCGTTAAAACTTGGAAACTGCTTCATGGCTGCAACGAGGGCTTTGATAATAAACATTAACCCGGTAATTTTAATTTCATCTTTCGCCTTTTCGGAATTTAATGCAATCCGGAAAGATTCCATTTCAGTAATATCCGCTTCTTCATGATAAGTAACCATCGGCAAATTCAGCCAAACACGGCCCAAATTCTGTCCGGTAAGCCGTTTGATTTTGCTTAAGGGTAGGGATTCAGTCTCACCGAAGGGCGTAAAGTCAACTGACGGTATTGCAGGAATGCCGCCACCTGTTTGCGGGCTGCCTTCGGTCATGATCCGTTTTACGTAACGGGAGACATCTTCTTTTAAAATACGGCCTTTTCTGCCGTTTCCGGTCGTTATTTTCGTAATATCGACACCGAGTTCCCTTGCAAAAAGCCGTACGGACGGGGACGCATGCGCAGTAATCGGACTATTGAGATCGATTGCCGCTGCCGGGGCTGATGGGCTTGGTGAAGGGGAAGTTTTAGGTGGTTGCGGCTTTTGTTCGGCGGTGGTTGGTACTTGCTCGACGAACTGTGGCGTCGGCGCTACCGGCTGTTGTGCCGGTTCGTCCGCCTTGGTCGGTATTGGGTTGGTACCTGTGATTTTAACCGTTGCCACCAACGAGCCTTCGGAAACCTTATCGCCTTTTTTGATATGGACTTGCTCTACTGTACCGTTTGCGGTAGAGGGAAGATCCATGCTTGCCTTGTCGGTTTCAAGCGTTGCTATGGTTTGTTCCAAATTTATCGTATCACCCGGTTTAATTAACACATCAACAACGTCGATACTGGCAACGCCGCCGACATCGGGGATTTTAATTTCGATTACATCAGCCATTATTATTGTTATCCTAAACTTAAATGTGCCAAGGCGCGCTTATGTCTGCGTTGATGCCGTATTTTACGATCGCTTCCGCAACTTTGGCTTTATCGATTTTACCGAGGTCAGCCAAGCTTTTTAGGGAAGCAATGACAACATGGTAACGGTCTACTTCAAAGAATTTGCGGAGATTTTCCCGCGTATCGGAACGGCCAAAGCCATCGGTACCCAGTACTGTGTAAGGCGCATCTATATAAGCGCGGATTTGTTCGGCAAAAGCCCTGGTATAATCGCTAGCGGCGATGACCGGCCCTTCCGCTTTCTGTAAACATTGGGCGACATGGGGGATTTTAGCCGGTTCCAACGGATGTAAGCGGTTCCAGCGTTCGCAGAATTGGCCGTCGCGCGCCAGTTCGGTGAAGCTTGGGCAACTCCAAAGGTCAGACTCTACGCCCCATTCGTCCCGTAGCATCTCGGCGGCAAATTCGACTTCGCGGAAAATAACGCCAGAACCCAGCAACTGGACCCGTGGTGATTTTTTCTTTTGTCCTTGTTTAAAGCTATACATCCCTTTGAGAATGTCGGCTTCCACACCTTTCGGCATAGCCGGATGGCGATAGTTTTCATTCATTACAGTGATGTAATAAAAAACGTCTTCCTGCTCGACATACATCCGGCGCATACCGTCTTGAATGATGACTGCAAGCTCATAGGCGTAGGTAGGGTCGTAAGAAATACAATTCGGTACGGTAGCCGACATCAGATGGCTATGGCCGTCTTCATGCTGCAAACCTTCGCCGTTCAACGTCGTCCGTCCTGCCGTGCCGCCCATGAGGAAGCCGCGGGTACGTTGGTCCGCCGCCGCCCAAATCAAATCGCCGACGCGCTGGAAGCCGAACATTGAATAGTAGATAAAAAACGGGATCATCGGCACATTATTAGTGGAATACGATATGCCCGCCGCTATCCAGTCGCACAAACCGCCGGCTTCGTTAATGCCTTCCTGTAAGACCTGACCGTGCTTGTCTTCTTTATAGAACATCAACTGACCGGCGTCTTGCGGCGTATAAAGCTGCCCGACTTGGGACCAGATACCCAATTGCTTGAACATGCCTTCCATGCCGAAAGTCCTGGATTCGTCAGGAACAATCGGTACAACACGGTTCCCGACGTTTTTGTCTTTAGCCAGAATATTCAATAACCGTACAAAAGCCATAGTGGTCGAAATTTCCCGGCCTTCGCCGCTGTCTTCCAGCAAAGCGTTGAAATCGGAAAGGGGAGGAATATCCAGCGCGTAAGATTTGGTTCGGCGCGCGGGTAGATGTCCGCCAAGTTCTTCCCGGCGTTGTTTCATGTAGTTAAGTTCTTTAGAGCCTTCTGGGAATGTTAAATAAGGCAGGTCGGCTAATTGCTCATCCGAAACCGGTAGTTCATAACGATCCCTGAAATGCTTGAGCGATTCGGTATCCATCTTTTTAGCTTGATGCGCCGTATACAGCGCTTCCCCGGAAGCCCCCATACCGTAGCCTTTGATGGTTTTGGCAAGGATAACGGTTGGCTGGCCTGTATGGTTAACCGCGGCATGGAATGCGGCATACACCTTAGCGGAATCATGGCCGCCCCGGTTGAGTTCCCAGATGTCGCGGTCCGACCAATCGGCAACCATGGCTTTTAATTCTGGTGAATTAAAGAAGTGTTCCCGGACATACGCGCCGTCCTTGGATTTGAACGTCTGGTAATCGCCGTCAACGCAAGTCATCATCCGTTGGGCAAGCAAGCCATCCTTATCACGGGCCAGTAAAGCATCCCACCGTTGCCCCCAGATCACTTTGATCACATTCCAGCCTGCGCCGCGGAATTCGCTTTCCAGTTCCTGGATGATTTTACCGTTACCGCGAACCGGGCCGTCCAGCCGCTGGAGGTTACAATTAATGACAAAGATAAGGTTGTCCAGCTTTTCGCGTCCCGCCATGCCGATAGCGCCTAGCGATTCCGGTTCGTCGGTTTCACCGTCGCCCAGGAACGCCCAAACTTTACGACCTGTGTTATCGGCGAAGCCCCGGTCTTGCATATAGCGCATAAAGC
>JBGAWU010000346.1:0-3287 GCA_044227425.1 Methyloglobulus sp. | reverse complement strand
ATCAATAACGGTACTCCCATTCCCATTCCCATCATGAATAACGCGCAGCCGCCCAAGATTGCGTCGCCGGTTTGCCCGATATAGACCAAGGCGCCGACCAATGGCGCGGCAACGCACGGTCCTACAATCAATGAAGACAGCGCACCCATGAACGCGGCGCCAAGTAGGGAACCATCCCGATGTTTTTCGCTTGAGTTGTGGAGCTTGGCGCGGATGAAGTCCGGCAATTCCAGATTGTAAAAGCCAAACATGGAGAACGATAAGAGCACGAAAATGGCGCTGAATAAACCGATGATCCAGGGTTGCTGAAAGGTTGCCTGAAGATTACTGCCAAAAAGCGCGGCTAATACGCCAAAAACCGTATACGTAATTGCGGATGCCACAACATAACTCAATGAAAGCAGAAAAGCCCGTTTTGCCGTAATGTTATGGCCTTTCCCGACAATGATGCCTGATAAAATAGGGATCATCGGGAATACGCAAGGAGTCAGTGACAGAAATACGCCTGCGGTAAAGAACAGGAATAAGGTCATTCCAAAGCTTTCATGCTTTAGTGATTGAACAAATTGGTCTTGCTCTGAAATTGGGGCAGTTTGAAGTTTTGTATCAGCGCTTGCAGTTAAACCAGTGGCTTGGGGCAATTCCAGTTCTACGGTTTTATCCATGGGCGGATAACAAACGCCGCGGTCTGCGCATCCTTGGTAATAAGCTTTTAACCTGAGATGTTGCGGCGATAAGTCCGTTCTAACGAGCGGGACATCGAAAGCCACTTCTTCATGAAAAATTTCCACATGGCCGAAGGCTTCATCTTCCTTGGGTGTGCCATTAGGGAGAGTAAAAGCCCCCAGTTTTACGTTATCCGAGCTGGATAATTCGAGCTTGAGTTTTTCACGGTAAAGGTAATAAGCCTTTGCCGGTTGCCAGCTTACATGCAGTGTATTAGAGTCTTTTACTTGGGCGGTGAACTGGAATGCTTGGTTCGGGGGTAGTAATTCGTCCTGCTGCAATAAATTGGACTTTAAGCCGGAAATGCCTTTGACCAAGCTATCGACGGGCGAAACAGTGGCGGCAACTGTCGGTACTGGAAGTTTGATCTCAAGTGTTTTTTCTTGCGGCGGATAGCAAACCCCAATATCGGCACAACCTTGATAATGGATGGTCAGTTGAACTGCGGATACGGGTTTGTTCACCCTTAACGGGAGATCGACGTCCATTTGGTTCCGGTAATGTTCGATATCGCCCAATAACTCGTCATGCTTGATTTTCCCGTTAGGGAATTCGGGGGTTCCGAATTGAATGTCCGGTGTAGTGGTTTCAAAACGCATGTTTTTGCGGTACAGGCTGTAGCCTTCGGCAATTGTCCAAGTGACCTGGATTTGGCCGGGATTTACGGATTTTGCTGAAGCCTGGAAAGCCTGCTCGGGAGTCAATAAGGAATCATCCAGGGCAACGGCGACTTGGCTGATGAAGGTCAGCAATAGGTAGACGATGGTGATGTTCAAACGTGGCATGAATTAATCCAGTTAATGTACTCGGGCAATGCGTGGTCGATAGGAAAGGCAATTATTTCCGGAATTTCATAAGGGTGATGGCTTCGAATTATATTTTCGATGGCCTGATATGACTGTTTTGTTGATTTAATAACAAGTAAAACCTCACCTGCTGATTCGATTTGACCTTTCCATGCGTAAATAGACGTTATTCCCGGCAAAATATTCACACATGCGGCATATTTATTTTCTACCAGTAGCCGGGCAATTTTTTCTGCTGTATTGAAATCAGGACAAGTGCTGAAGGTAACGGTGAGTTGGGTCATTCTGAAATTATAAGTGCGGGATATTGTGTATCGACAGCAATATGTTCTAGGAAATACGATAAATAAGCCCTATATTGTAACAATAAGTTAATGAGTAAGAGCGATATGAAAGGTTTCCAAGTTATTTTTTTGTTAGTCCTGATAATCCCGTTTGTCGAAATTTATTTGCTTCTAAAAGTGGGTAATTTAATCGGCGCGTTGCCCACCATCTTACTGGTGGTGTCAACCGCTGTTGCGGGCGCATGGCTATTAAGGCAACAGGGTTTTGCTACGTTCCAGAAATTGCAGGAAAATTTGCGTCAGGGCGTTATTCCGGCTTATGAAATGATAGAAGGCCCAATTATTCTCGTAGGCGGTGCTTTGCTGCTTACCCCCGGTTTTATCACCGATTTATTGGGATTCGTATGCTTAATTCCGCAGTTGCGTAAAAAAATAGCGAAATATGTCATCGAGAACCATTTTGTACAAGGTGGTGTTTTCCAGAAAGGAACAGCACCGGATAGTCACGTGCTGGAAGGTGAGTTCCGGAAAGAGGATTAGGTTAACTTTATTGCGGAAACTACGTCCTTGTAGTTTTTCAGTAATTAGCTGTTTGTTGTCTCGTCCGCTGAGCAGGTGCTTTTGTTAAGGCCGGAATAAACCGGGCACCAGCCAGAATAACCGGTTGCCACCAAAACTAATCCGGCTAACAATAACACTATTTGTGCGGTAAAAATAGAAACCACCAAAAGCGCTACGCCGCCGTATAAGCGGTATTTTTTTTCCTTAAGTCCCACGTTGTGTTCGAATTTCATCATGCGTTTAAAGTCAAAGCTCATCGTCATCTCCTCTCGGCCTAATTGTTATTATGTTATAAGGTGATTTTCATTCCGTCGCCAGAACCCCTGCAATATACACAGCTCCAAAAAAAGTGCAAGCATAAAACATGGATATTACCCCAATCATCGATCCTTTAAACGATGCCCAACGTCAAGCGGTGACTGCGCCGAACCGGGCGCTGTTGGTCCTTGCCGGTGCAGGCAGCGGTAAAACCCGGGTTTTGGTCCATCGCATCGCCTGGCAGTTACAGGTGGAGAGAGTATCGCCGCACAGTATTTTAGCAGTGACCTTTACCAATAAGGCTGCCAGGGAAATGCGGAACCGGATCGAGGAATTGTTAGGTCTGTCGACCCAGACGATGTGGATTGGCACATTTCACGGTTTGGCGCACCGGTTGTTACGGCGACACGCCAAACAGGCAAAACTGCCGGAAACTTTTCAGGTAATGGATTCCGCTGACCAACTCCGGGTCATCAAACGCTTGGTCGCCGCCATGAACCTTGATGAAACCCGATGGCCGCCCAAGCAGATCCAATGGTACATCAATGCCCAAAAGGACGAAGGCAAGCGGGCACGCCATCTGCCCGAGACGGGCGACCTCTTTGTGCGGCAAATGCTGGCGGTTTACAAGGCTTATGAAGAACTTTGCGAC
>JBGAWU010000345.1:0-3287 GCA_044227425.1 Methyloglobulus sp. | reverse complement strand
CCGGTTAAGCGCAACACCCAATCCGGTGCGGGCAGGCCAACCGACCCGCCTGACCTTGCAAGCGCCCGCCGCCGGGACCTACCGGGTATCGGTGTTCGACGCCACCGGGCGCCTCAGCCGCCAGTGGTTGCTGGAACATGCCGGCGGAAGCACCGATCTTACGCTGTCGTTCCCCGGCAGCGGTATTCAGGTGTTGCGGGTGACCGATGCAGCGGGGCGGAGTGCGCTGCTGCGCCTGGCGATTTTTTGATTGGTTAAGTACATGGTAAACTAAGCCGGATCAGTACGGTTTTGGGATTCTGCACCAGGCGTGTACGGACATTGGAAATTCATGCCCGGGAGACCAGGGGCCTTATTTCGGCCGGCGCATCCGGTAGAGGGAGTTCTCACCTGTACGCGTTCGGGAGCGGCGTCCTGTCGTCCAAATCGGTATTCCAACGGTTAAGGTCCGGTTCATTTTACCTGGTTATGCAAGATGTCAACGGATGTACGGCCGGCTGCACGGTTTTGGCGGCGTTCCGGCTGCCAGTGAAGCGGTTTACGCCTTTGAAACGAGCGGAAACCATCAGGGGCAAAACCGGTAAAATTGAAAAAAAAATGTACGTAAAACGGACGGCACAGGGATGCAGGTTTTGGATTAGTTTTGTCGCGTCTCCTCCATATCCCGCAACAAGCGGCTAGCCCCAATTAGTAGAAGTAGGATTACGCAGGGGCAGCAGCAGCTTGGCCATGGGGGATATTCCCGAAAACGGATAAACAAGCGGCGCAATGCGGGTTTTGGATATTCGTTTTCGGGAGTGCAAAAATTAGCGGCAACTGAAAAAAGAAAAAACGTAACAATATTTAGTTAATTTTTGACTTTATGAAATAAAAGAATTATATCTTGCTAATAAAGCAATATGAAACGACAATTATTTACATATTTATTCATTTTAACAAGTATTTTTTATGTTTCTGGGCAGTCAGATCCAAATGATTGCTATTGCCCAAAACGTATCAGTGTTGGGACAATGACGGAAAGCAAACCAGATACCACATTTACGTTTTCAAACGGACGTAAAATTATCCTTTGCGGTAGTGCCAAGAACATCATAAACGGAGAAATTGGTTTTTCTGATTTTATTTTATTAAAATGTAAGGATGAAGTTTTACTTGCCGAAGATTTGATTGCAAGTGATACAATTCTTGAGAAATCAGATGCAACGAGTAACTATAAAATTAATTTCGATAAAGATACATTGAGAATAATACAATTAAAATATTTGCCAACAGGAATCAACAGAGTGTACACGTTGACAAATTGGCGTATAGAATCTGTTTATTTTGAAGATGCAACAGAAGTATATACAAATGAACTCAATTTTTCAATAAGAAAATATACAAATCAAGAAATATCTGAAACGTTGCATGAATATGAAATTGCAAAGGCTGGAAATCCCCATAATTTAGAAGAAATTGCTAATCACCTTTTTATTTCGACAATTTCGGGAGACGGCACTGCGAAAATATATTTCGAAGAATTTGAAGCACAGTTTGGACAACTTGACGGCGGAGTTGCCGAAGAATATAAAGACTTAAAAGCAATGTTATCCACATGGATGCTTTATTATTTTGACCAGGATATTCAACGACTTGATAATGAAAAGACAGAGCAGTTTGCAGCAAGACTTAAGCCAGAAAATTCAATTTTATCTCATAAAGTCATAGAAACCACTTGGAACCAAGATTCAATAATCCTTGCGTTTTATGATCAAACATATCATGATGGCTACACGCGAGAATCTCACCGAATTATCGCAACATCTTTCATTCTAAATAGTAACAAGCGATATAGTAAATTTTTAATTGACACTATTCAAATGCAAGGTGGAAGCCCTAAAATTGAAAGCGTTTTCCTTGCGAACGCTGACTATGATATAAAGAATGAACTAATTATCATTGCGTCGTGGGTACAAACCCATTATGACGTACATGGAGTCCTCTATTATACTTTCGTTTATGACAACCTATTAACAGATCCTCAAATGAAACTAGATTTCTTAAAGGATATAAGCGAAAAACTAGAGGGCGGTTGTGAATGCAACTGGAGTGACGGAAGAGTTAATAAAGTAAAATTAAAGACTGCTTCTAACATAAAAAAAGAATTAAAAAGACTTGGGTTCAAACAAAAATTGAAATAAATCGAGCGGAACAGATTTTAAATCATTGATATAAAATGGGAATAAAAAACCGCTAACAATGGATATACGACCATGCCGCCGAAACCCAACCCGCAAAACCAGCGCACGGCGGCACAACGCCCATACTCACATTAAAACACAATAGAAAACAATAAATAAAACATTGAAAACAACATGCCGCATATAAACCAGTTTTTGAAAACAATTTTGAATCTCCGACTATGAAAAAAACGCTGTCCATTCTTTTCGCGCTTTTTTACGCCCTTTCGCTCGCCGCTCAACCGCCCGTGTGTCAGCGCGACTCGCTTATTTACGGCACCGACTCGGTGCTATGGCCTTTGCCTTACACACCCGCTGCCCCAAACTATAACCTGAAAGAAGCATGTATTAATCAACTCTACAACCAATCAGTGTCGATCAATGTGCCGAATTCTTATATGGGCTTACCCATCACAAATGTTAGCATTGCCACTTCGAACGCTATCAGCAACTTGCCCATTGGCCTCACGTACACTTGCGACCCACCCAACTGTGTGTTTAACGCAAATACGCTTGGGTGTATACTACTTTGGGGTACGCCCACCAATGCGAACATGGCGCCCGATACGTTTGACCTTGGCTTCGCAGCCACGATCGGGACGCCCGTTGGTGGCCTACCAATCACCTTGCCAGGACAGCTAGTGCCCGGCTCCCACTATTATATGATCCTTAAAACGTCTGCATGCCTCGTCGGCAATTACGATCAGGGCAACCAGTTCACCCTGTTAAAAAATGCGCCAAACCCTTTTGACAGCCAAACGCTTATCACAGCCGAGTCGCTCGTGGCGGGGGATTTCCAGTTTGAGGTGTTTGACCCGCTCGGTCAGCGCCTGTACCGGCAAAAACTCCGCCTCGAAACAGGCCGCAACGAATTCACGTTTGATGCTGGCAAACTCCCCAACGGCGCCTATTTCTACAGCCTCAGCAACGGCGAAGGGAAAGCGGTCCGGCGAATGATTGTTGCGCGATAATTGGATAAGGCGATCTTTTCCATTCGTTTTTCGCCGAATGAAATTTTAATTGAAAGGGGAATGGTGCCATTACGACCTGTTAAGCGTTTGTCTAAAT
>JBGAWU010000344.1:0-3289 GCA_044227425.1 Methyloglobulus sp. | reverse complement strand
TATCGCGCCCAGTTAGGCGCTGCCAACCCGACCGACGTTTTCATTCCGATCCTGATCGCTACCTACCTATCAACATTGACCGGCTTGCTTGCCGTGGCATGGGTACAAAAAATCAACTTGTTGGATAAGGTCGTTATGCTTTATCTGGCTGGGTTTTCTTTGGCTATCGGCGGTTTGCTTAGCTATTTTATTCATTTGCCCCAGAAGGAAATGCTGGCGCAATCCTCATTGATGAGCAATGTTATCTTGTTCTCGTTGGTTATCACCTTTATTTGCGGTGCGATGTATAAAAAAGTAAATGCTTACGATGCGTTTATTGAAGGCGCGAAAGAAGGCTTCCAGACCGCCATTACGATTATCCCGTATTTGGTTGCCATGCTGGTGGCGATTGGCGTATTCAGGGCGAGCGGTGCGCTGGATTTGCTGGCGGACGGTGTGCGTAGCATCGTGCAACGTTTTAATATGGACGACCGTTTCGTCGATGCCTTGCCCACGGCACTCATGAAGCCGTTCAGCGGCAGTGGTGCCAGGGCGATGATGATCGACACCATGAAAGCCCATGGTGCGGATTCATTTGCCGGACGGTTGTCGTCGATAGTACAAGGCAGCACGGAAACGACGTTTTACGTATTGGCGATCTACTTCGGCGCGGTCGGTATCAAGCATATCCGCCACGCTGCCGCTTGTGGGATAATAGCCGATTTAGGTGGCATTATTGCTGCTATTTTCGTGGCTTATTGGTTTTTTGGTTAAAAATTGCTGCTACGTTTTTAAAATAGAGATAGTGCAGCTTAGCGAAGCGCCTTGCGTTGAAAACAGTTTAACAAATTGCTTAAGATTACGCTTACGCGCACTCGCCGCCGAAATGGACAAGTTTGGAAGGCGGTGTCAATGTTTGAGGTAATGCCACCGGCTTCCTTACATAAGTATTTAATTCGGAATATTTTATTCCTCTCTTTGCGCCAGTGCTTTGAGAGCTGTTGCCATTGCAGGGCGCGATAACTCTACAAGCTTGGCAGCTTGTTGCAGTTTCTCGTTCCGAAGCGCGCTTTGCTCACGTACCGCATCTAACACGATATCTTGCAGGCCTGGCGGGTCGCCTGGTTGTGGCGGGCCAAAAACGACACCACCGCCATCGGCAAGATTTTCATTCCGTTCGCAGTTTTTGACGGCGGCATCATGGCTACTTTCCCAAATAATTTCTTGGTTCTTGAGGTCGATATCCAGATATGCAGTTCTTTGGGTAGATCCTCCGCCAGCGCTTATGTCATCAAATGCTTCGGCGACGCTCACTTCAACGTTGAATTGGGTGCTGCCTTCATTTGGCCCAACTGTGATAGTGATAAAATTGCTCATTGGACTGGGGTTCCATGTCACCAGATGGGCAGTGGCGGTTTTAAAAATAAAATCCGGAAATAATGGATTCGACTTAGGTTTATCCCAAGTTGCTTCGATTTCGATTATCCCTTGCAAGATGGGTACGGGCTGACCACTAATCTTGTAGGTGATTCTCGGAGATTCATAACCTTGAACATTCGAGTTAATCCTCAGAACGGTTAAGTAAGTCCTGTCATGGTAGTCGAAATAGCGTCCGCCGCCGCATATGATTGGAAAATCGACATAGCCTTTTTTGGTTGGGCTGTCGTGAGGCTCGCGCTTTTCCAATGCTTGGGAAACGGAAAGCCTTCGAATACCGGATGTTGGCACGATACAGGCATTGTCGGCAATAGACCAGTAGGCTTTAACGGGGACACCGTTGACAATGGCTGGTTGATCACAAACGTCGGTAACCTCCCCGCCGGGATTGGGCGAGGTTTCGACCCAGCCAGTTCCTCCATCCCTGGTTATGGGGTTGGTAATGGCTTCCACCAACTCGTGGCTAAATGTCCTTACAATGGCATCGAGGTTATTCCTTGAGGTGTCAACCCATGCAAAGGGAAAACGGATGTTGTCGTCGAGAAATTCAAACCGTTCGTAAGTACTATGAGCGCCATTGGAACTAGATATATTGCCTGCGCCATCGGTGTCAATGGGTAAAGGTACGCTGGAATCAAGGAAGACCATAATCAGCAGGTCATGGTTGTCGTCCACATTGTCTATTTTCTCGTTACGGACGTACCAATCGATATAGTCCCGGACACGATTGCCGATGGCGCTTGTTTGGGATATGCCTGGGGCAGGCACAGGCATGACCATGTTCATCGGATTGGTATCTATGATGGCATTACGAACTTGCACTGGTCCGGCATAGCCATACTGCCTAATGCCTTCAAGGTATGGGCTATTGATTAGCGTATAGATGGCAGCCATGATGTTCCGAACGCTAACACTGTTGTCGCCAGGCCAGTTCGATCCCCAGAAAACCGGCAATAAATCGGGGTGTTCAATTTTGCTCCCCCTGCCAACAAAGCTGGGGTTGACTCCGGTGTTTGGCGAAAAAGTTATGATGTCGCCCATTGTCTTTCTCCTCTTTATGATCTAGTTAAGTTTGAATTAGTTTGAACTAAAAAAGTAAGAATACTATTGAATTAGTGACTTACATATTGTGAAATAGTAACTTGCAACCCGGTAGGTTGAGTCGAAAAGAGACCCGTTATTGAACTCCGGGGATTATGCAATGATTTTCTCGTACCTCGGTACGTTCTGTACAACGTGCGTTAAGAGTTGAATACTTAAGAAATTTAATGAAAATCCACCTTAAAACCCTCGGTTGTCGCCTGAATGAAGCCGAATTGGAAACCTGGGCGCAGGCGTTTCAGAAGTCCGGGCATGAGGTTATCCGCGAGCCGGAAGCCGCCAACCTGATCGTGATTAATTCCTGCGCGGTCACGGGCGATGCCGCTCGTAAATCCCGGCATTTGATCCGTAAAGTCCATCGGGAAAATCCCGCTGCCAAATTGGTCGTCAGCGGCTGTTACGCCACCTTAAACCAGCAAGAAGCAGAGCAATTAATGGGCGTGGATTTGGTCGTCAGTAACAAAGACAAGGATCAACTGGTCGAAAAAGCCTTAACAGATTTAAATTTTGCTGCCATGCCTGCCATGTCATCCGAACCGGGCGCGATTTCCTTGTTCACTCGTGGAAGGCAACGCGCATTTGTTAAGGTGCAAGATGGTTGCCGTTATCGCTGCACGTTTTGCATTGTCACTGTCGCGCGTGGTGAAGAAAAAAGCAGGGTAATTCAAGATGTAATAGCTGAAATCAATGCGCTACACCAGCAAAACATCAATGAAATTATCCTGACGGGCGTACATCTAGGCGGTTACGGCAGTGATTTGGGTAGCAACCT
>JBGAWU010000343.1:0-3296 GCA_044227425.1 Methyloglobulus sp. | reverse complement strand
CTGGCATCCATCGTGTTGGTGGTCAATTGTTGGAGTTCATTCTCCAAAAAATCGACTTGTTCCTTCGCCAGATTTTTTGCCATGGCGTTCATGAACTGTTCGCCTTCGGTTACCAGCATCGACGTGATGGCGTGCGCCATTTTAGGGTCGTACGCTTGCGCATTGATAAGTAAAATCCCTGAATAGTCATCGTATTCAACTGATACCCGGGTCAGGAAATAATTGTAAAATTCCTCCAGGGGTTCGTCTTTAGCCCACATACGGGACAAAATGTCCCATTTTGGATTACTGTAGTGCTCGCGCAAATTCAACTGTTTGTCGAGTTTTTTTAGCATGTCGACTGAGCGCAAGTAATCGCGCAACAGCAATTGATCGGGCTTTTCATTGCTGTTGGTATTACCGAGCAAGCCGCTTAGGTCAACACTTTCACTCCCGACCAAGTCTGTGCTTTGGATGATGGCATGGGACTCGGATATAAACCGGTCGGACGCCATGAATCCCCAATAAATAACGGCTAATAAAGAAGCGATGACCGCACATGCAAAAATTTTATGCTGCGCGAGCAATTCGGCAAGTAAAGGTTGTGAGTTGGTCTCTTTCATTTAGGCAGGCTTTCCTTATAGGCTTTTAGGGCGTCGTCGATGGCGTCAAACCAATGCGCTTTACCGTTATGCAAGAATATTCCGGCAGAGCAGAACTGTTTAAGTGTGCCTTCGCCATGGGAAACCATGATGAGGCTGGCATGGTCGGACAGTTTTTTAAATGCCGAGGATGCTTTGTTTTTAAAGGCAACATCGCCCGATGCGGTGACTTCATCGGAGATATAGACATCAAAATCGAAGGCTAGGGAAAAGGCAAACTGTAACCGCGACCTCATGCCGGACGAATGCCGGACGAATAGGTTTTTATCGGTTCATCAAAAGCGTCCCCAAGTTCAGCAAAACCTTGGATATAGTTGACCCGGTCGTTAAGGTCGTCTTCGTGGCCGTGAATCCGGCATACAAATTTGGCGTTTTGACGACCGGTAAGCGAGGCTTGTAGCCCGCCGCCAAAGCCCATTGGCCAGGAGACCCGGCACCGCCGCTCGATGCTTCCCTTGTTGGGTTGGTCTATTCCGCCGATTAATCTTAGTAACGTGGACTTTCCTGCCCCGTTTCTTCCGATTAAGCCGACATTAATTTTAGGCGGAAATGTCAGGTCGATTCCCTTTAAAACCCATTTGCCGGGGCCGTGGTCGGTTTGATAGCGTTTATGTACGTCGTTGACTAAAATCATTTCATAACCAGTTGGGTAGCGAAACGTTTGTGGAGGGCAAGGCCGATGGCTATTAATACTGAAGCGAAACCAAATGTATAGGCAATATTAAGCTCGGCAAAAGCATGGTAGAAGGGCGAGATACTTGATCTAGTCGCTTCTACGCCATGGGCGATGGGGTTTAGGAGCAACCACTTACGGTATGGATCCGGAATGTTGTCAATAGGAAAAATCACGCCGGAGATCATATAAATGGGACCCATTACAAGTTTTAGGACAATATCGAGTTCCGGTATAAGATCAATAACGACTGAAGTTATCAAACCATAGCCTAATCCTGTTAACCATAAGCCCAGGAAAGCGGCTAAAAAAAGCAATGGATCATCAGGGAAAACGCCAATTCCAATTAAGAAAGTGAAGCTGCACATCAATATAGAAATGACTACTGTGATAAATGCTTCGAGAAAAGCGCGTGTTAAGACAGTATCGACAGGTTTTACTTGGCGGTAAGCAAAAAGAGCCTTATTCGAGCTGATTGCATTTTTGGATTGGGTTGCCGTCCGCATAAACATAAACATTGCTAATAGGCCATACAACAGCCAAATAGCGATATGCATCCCACTGACAACTCTAACCCGGATAAAGGAAAATATAAACATCATCAGCATTAAATGGATAGCAGGCTCAAGCAATAACCATACCCAAGCGGCCCGTTTACCAGATATCCGGGTGATTGCTTCGCGCAATATGAGTGCTTTCCATACCAAGAAGGTGACGTAAAGCGGTGAGGGGGCTTGTGGTTGGGTAGCCTTAGTTATCATCGTTTAAAAGTCTACAGAAACAAGGCTATTATTCAAAACGGCATTCGAGCAACGGAAAATAGGCAAAGGCTGTATATAAAAAGATGAATTTTGGAGTGGGCAAAGTTTGTTCAAGAAATTGAATGTTGGGTCGCAGGGCTGAATAAAAATTGCAGCCGATGGTTGGATAGATTGCGGTATTTCAGGTTCGCCAGGGATCATATTGTAATTTAACATAAGGCCTCTTAAGGCATGGTTAAGATGGAAACGGGTTAAATTCAATAATGTATAAAGGTAATTTAAAATTTTATTCAACGTTCCTTATATTAGTACTGACTTTAATAAACATCAACAAAGGATTGTTTTATTTAATTTCGTTAATAGGCTGCTACTGGCGATTTATTTTGAATGGAACTAAATAATTTGATGAATACGCTTATTATTTCCGGAGTTACAGAAGAGGGGTGACGATTTCCAGGAGTGCTGAACGGCTTAATTCACCCATGTGAGTTTTTACGACTTGGCCTTTTTTATCGACGATAACGGTAAAAGGTACGGTATTGACGATGTTTCCTAAGCTATGGGCCAGTTGTGTGCCGCTGTCTTGACCGAGAAGGATTGGGTAGGTGATTTTTTTGTTGGCGATAAAGTCCTTAACCGGTTCGGCATCGTCGATGGCAACGCCTATAAACTGTAGTCCTTTTTGCGAATATTCTTTTTGCATGGCTTCAAATTCAGGCATTTCTTTCAGGCAGGGAGGACACCAAGTCGCCCAAAAGTTGATGACGAGGACTTTGCCTTGCCATTCTTTGATAGAATGCTGCCTACCCGACAAATCGGATAAAGTAAATTCCGGTAACAATACCGGGCTGGTCGAAGTCGTTTGCTGGGCAGGGGCCGACAGAAGCCAGCGAACGCTCAAGCCACCGATAAAAGCAAGGATTGCAATTAACACAACAAATAGATTTCGTTTCACAGTTTCACCTGACGTAAGGTATTGATGAAGGTTTTTGCATCTTGATAGCCGACAACCCTTAAAGACTGATTATCTTGCTGGCTACCCTTAAAAAATAAAATGGCCGGTGGCCCGATCAAATGGAATTTTGCCAAAAGTGCTTTATCTTCTTCTGAGTTTTTTGTCACATCAGCTTGTAGCAGGACAAAGCCTGCCAACGCTTGTTTAACATTAGGGTCGGTAAAGGTGTAGGCTTCCATTTCTTTACAGGAAATACACCAGTCGGC
>JBGAWU010000342.1:0-3302 GCA_044227425.1 Methyloglobulus sp. | reverse complement strand
CTGTACCGTTAATGGCCAGGACGCCTGTCAAGTTCAGGTTTTCAATGCCGAAACCCAAAGTATGGCTCGCGGATGCATTTACCGTATCCACACCGCCGAGGGCATCGTTGAAGGACTCGGATACCACGTCGCCGGTATTGTCGACAAAGTAGGTATCACTACCGTCCCCACCATGCATGATGTCCGCACCGGCGCCGCCATCAATGACATTGTTGGCGAAGTTGCCGTTGATGTTATTATTTTTAATATTACCGGTTCCATTGATATTGCCACCGCCCGTAAGGTTCAAGTGTTCTAGGGAAGCGCCCAAGGTATAACTTACGGATGAGTTGACTGTATCCACGCCGCCAATGAAATCATTGACTTCCCCTTGTGTTGGATCAAAAGTTATCGTATTTAAGATTAAATCGCCAGTGTTATCTACAAAGTAGGTGTCATCGCCGTCACCGCCATTCATAATGTCAGCACCGAGTTTTCCATCCAAAATATCGGCACCGCTTGTGCCATTTAATTGGCCAAAAAATTGTAAAAACGGAAAAGGATTAAATTGAAATGTATTATTATCGTTAAAGTTTGTACCATTGATAATTGCCATAATATTCACCTTGCTTATTAGCGGATAAAAAATGCCGCAACTTTTGAAGATGACGGCCTATTGCCTTTTCTTCGCTTGCGACTGTTTGTTTTGTTTACAACCACTTTAACCACATTGGATTATTCAATCCTGACCAGCACTGACCAACGCTTAAATCAAAGACTAACTTCAAAGCCCATTCAAATAATCCCATCGAACCAAGCTTGAAATTTCTACTGACGAAATTAGGTATCTTCGCTGTATTGGTTCAAATCCACCGTTTTGCGGACATATCTATTATTATGAAAAAGCTGTAACGCGTCTATACGTAAAATTACTTAGTTATATTTTCTAGTGCCTCCTTTAAAGATGAAGTTTGATTTTATTTTAATGATTTTTTGGTTTTTCGCTGTGATAAATTACCAGTCAACACCAGAAATTTTTCTTTGTTTAATTGAGACCGGCAATCTACGTTTATTTTTGCGTTCATAAACGCCATTGCCCTTATTGATTGCTTTAACTGAATCGATAGTGTTTTGAAAAAACTTATCTGCACGAGATGCTTTTTGCCTTGAAATCGATTGATCGGTAAGTGGACATTAACGGAAGTTTGTTAAATTTGTATGACACGATGCCGCAACCTCACCCGGATGTCCACCTGCCGCTGATAACCGTTGCCCATTTCCCTGCTGTTTTCAGAAAGGTGGAAATATTGATTACCCACCATACGCCTGCCGCGCCGTATCCATAATCAATTGCAAACAACCAGCAAAAAGGGATGCGCAGGATGTTTAACGGCGCCGACCAGTAAAAGATCGATTTGGTTTTGCCCGCGCCGCTCAGGATACCTTCGGCAAGCGCCTCGTAAGCCACGAATAATTGGGAAAACGCTAGTATTTGGGCATAGATAACAGCTTGTTTTAGGACACCAGCATCGTTGGTAAACACTCCGGACAAGGTTTCGCCTCCCCACCAAAACACGGATGCGGCTAATAACCCAAATAAAGTCACTAATCGAAAAGCGAGTTTTATCGCCAGTTGCGCTTGATCCAGTTCCCCCGCACCAAGACTACGTCCGACGATGCTGGCAATTCCCATCGAAAAGCCCCAAAACACCGGCCAGGTAAACCCTTCCAACACCGAAAAACCGATACCTAACGCCGCATTCACTTCTGACCCCAACGGTGAAATTACCCAACGGAGCAATGCCCAATAAACGCCGGCAAAAACCAGCGTCCCCCAACACATCGGCAAGCCAACTTTAATGATGCGTAAAGCCAGACGGTCTATACGGAACCTATTAAGCGCAAAACCTTGAGAGCGGGATAGCAGACTAAGCCCCATCACGAGCGCAACCAACTCGCTAATTCCGGTCGCTAGCGCAGAGCCGCCGATACCTAGATCCATAACATAGATAAAGAGCGGATTGAGCACAAAATTTAAAACGGATGCCGTTACTTGCAAAATCAGTACGGTTTGCGTTCTGCCGTAAGCAATGAAAATGGCGTCTAACGTAGGCATGACGGCTTGCGGCAAACAAAAAACTGCATGCCAGCGCAGGTAGGTTTCCGCTTGCAGGGCAAGATTGCCTTGCAACCCCAGGCTACGTACTGTCCAAGGCGCCAGTAAGCCGCTGGTTGTTAAAATTATTATCCCAGCCAGTAATGCGGAAGTAAGTGCATTACCGATCAGTCGACTTTGATCTTGAATATTTCGGCTGCCAACGGCGCGCGCGACGAGTGCAATCGCCCCCGATGCAAAAATGGTGTAACCGGCAAAAAATGCAATCAGCACAAAGGTGCAGGAGGCGATCGCCGCCTGGGAGTCGACGCCCAGCCATTGCACGGCGTATTGGTCGATGACACGGTAGGCGTTATTCAGCATCGCCGACAAAGCGGCGGGAAAAGTTAAAGCAATCAGGCTTTTGTTGGTAATAGGCTGTCCGTGAAAGGGCGTTGCGCTGTTTTTCTTTGCCTGCATTTATCTAGCCCTGCTTTATTTCGGTTTAACTATCTTCTCCAGCAAGTTGTAGCTTACCCATTTCACTTGCAATCACAGCATTTTTCAACAACAACCAGATCATACTCCAATAGCAATAAAATCACGTTTATGGCTAAAAAACTACTTTCTTGTCTGCGTCCGCCATAAATTTACAATTTCTTCCACATTGATATCGTCAGGGGCAATTCGCCAACTGGCGTAATAATCCACGTCGTTACTTTTAGGTTCTGGATCAGGCCGGTAGATTTGAACGCGGGTCGGAATCGGTGTGGCCTCGCCTAAAACCAATGCTTCGCCACGGCCCAATGAAGACAGAATATCGGTGAGATCGCCTTCGGCTTCAGGCACTAAACCTTTAATATATGCCTGGTCGTCAGGATTTGATGTCCGTAAGCAGATGAAAGAGCTACATTGCGACAACATGGTTTCCGACAATTCGGTAGGCCGCTGGCTTACCACACCGATAGATACACCGTATTTCCTGCCTTCTTTGGCGATACGTTCCATCATTTTTTTGGTGCCGTCAAATTGTCCACCTTTTTCCCGCGGGATATAGGCATGAGCTTCTTCACAGATCAAGGTAATGGGAAAATCGCGTCGGCGCGGATTCCAATAATTGAATTCATAGGCTAAGCGTCCCACCTGCGCGGAAACAGCGGGGCGCACATCGGTCGGGACCGAGCTTAGGTCGATAACCGTAATATTGGCTTTTTTTTCGCCCAGCCCG
>JBGAWU010000341.1:0-3306 GCA_044227425.1 Methyloglobulus sp. | reverse complement strand
GGTCGTCGTCGTTTTACCGTGCGTACCTGCCACACCCAAGACCCACTTATTTTGCAAGACAGCTTCGGAAAGCCATTGCGGGCCGCTTACATAACGGATGCCTTGGTTAAGCACGGCTTCCACTTCGGGATTTCCCCGTGACATCGCATTGCCGATCACCACCAAATCCGGTTTAACGGACAGGTTTTCGGCTTTGTAACCTTCCATTAACTTGATACCCTGTTCCTCTAACTGAGTGCTCATGGGTGGATACACATTTTGGTCGGAACCTGAAACTTCGTAACCCAACTCCCTTGCGATTAGCGCAAGACCGCCCATGAAAGTGCCGCAAATGCCTAATATATGAATGTGCAATGTCGTATTCCTTAGTGATTGATCGTTGAATTATTTTTCAGTTAAAGAAGCCTTGGGCGAGTCCCTTGGAATGCCCAATACCGGAGCATGAAGACGAACGGTGGAGTGTTGATCCCGTTCGCGTATACCTTAATGGGTATACAGGTTGTCGAACTATGAATGAAATCAACTTGTTCAAAGCTTCCTTAATTTTTGATATAAAATGCAATTATATTAATATGCCAAATATCTGACCGCAATTAAGCCATATCATCCGATAATGACCGAAAAAAACAAAATTTTAGTTGAAGCAATGCCGCATTTTATCGAGGCGCAATCCTCGCCCGACGAAGGTCGCTATGTGTTTGCCTACACCATTACGATTACGAATGTGGGTATGGTGCCTGCGAAATTATTGAACCGGCACTGGCTGATTACCGATTCCAACGGCAAAATCCAGGAAGTTCGCGGCGAAGGCGTTATCGGCGAGCAACCTCATTTAAAACCAGGCGAATCCTTTCGTTACACCAGCGGTGCGATGCTGGAAACCCCAGTCGGCACGATGCAAGGCCAATACACCATGATTTCCGACGAAGGCGTTAACTTTAACGCGCCAATTCCAAAATTTACCTTATCGATTCCTCGGACATTGCACTAATTCGATGGCGATTTATGCAATTGGCGATGTGCAGGGCTGTTACGACCAGCTATTATGCCTGTTAAATACGATAGCCTTTAACGAACGCGACGACCAGCTTTGGTTTGTCGGCGATTTGGTTAACCGGGGACCGAAGTCCTTAGAAACCTTGCGCTTTATCAAATCTTTGGGCGATTCTGCAATAACCGTTTTGGGCAACCATGACCTGCACTTACTTGCCGCTGCCTGTTCTCCGTCCGCCAATAAAAAAGAAGCCCTCGCCCAAGTCTTGACTGCCCCTGATCGGGACGAATTGATTACGTGGCTAAGGCATCGCCCGCTGTTTCACTACGATGGACACTTCTGCATGGTACACGCCGGCATTCCGCCGCAATGGGATTTTAACCAGACTAAAAAAATGGCGGAAACCGCGCAAAAGGCTTTACGAGATCCGAATTACAAAAAATTTCTGAAAGTTATGTACGGCGACAAACCCGATATTTGGTCGCCGATGTTGCGAGGTACCTCAAGGTTACGGTTTATTATCAATTGTTTCACCCGGATGCGCTATTGCGATAAGGAAGGTCGGCTTGATTTCAACTTTAACGGGCCTCCCGGTTCCCAACCCGACGAGTTAATGCCCTGGTTTACCTTGCCGGATAGAAAAAGCTTAAACATGCGGGTCGTTTTTGGTCATTGGTCCAGCTTGGGCTACTACGACGGCCACAATTGCTACGGTATTGACACCGGCTGTTTGTGGGGCGGGCAGTTGACGGCGTTGAAGTTGGGCGAAGAGGTTGAAAGATTTAGTATTGATTGTTCAAGTACTAAAATCAATAAATGAAATTAAACTCCATCTTGGACTTGTGGATGCGGGAATCATTCTCCATCAACCTTTGGGTTTAAACAATACGCAAGAATACTTATTAAACAATCCAATATATTCAATAGCCTGCAATTGTTGTATCGCTTTCTCCCCTTTACCAGTTTTTTAATTCAAGGCACTTTTCCGTAGCTTAATAAAGCTGTAAGAAAATTTAACTTGATCATCATAAGATACATCTTCCCTTTTTTCCTCAATCCATCCAGATGAATCAAGCAATGGAAAAAAGGTATCCCCTGCAAAATTCTGATTTATCTGGGTTAAGTACAAAGTATCGGCGAAAGGCAAAACGGCTTCATACAATGTGGCGCCGCCGACTACAAACACTTCATCCGATAAACGGCAAGCGTGGTTGATAGCGGCTTCAATTGAATCCACTACGATGCAACCTTCTTGCTGATAAGAAGAGTTACGGCTGACGATAATGTTCGTCCGTCCGGGCAATGGTTTACCGATGGCTTCAAACGTAAGCCGCCCCATGATGATCGGATGTCCCATCGTAATTTGTTTGAAACGTTTCAAGTCGGCGGACAAATGCCAGGGCATCTGGTTGTTAAGGCCGATGACGCGGTTGCTGGCCATAGCGACGATAAGGGATATTTTCATTTAAATGGGTTGGCGGCTTTGCTATGCTTTGAGGACACGATTATTTTCGCATGATTTTATGAAAAAAATTTTGATTGTATTTACCGGCGGCACTATCGGTTCGGCTGCGGAAGATGGTACGGTTGCGACTTCCAGCGCGGCATCGTTTAAATTGCTGCAACTTTTCCAGGCGCATAATTCGATACCTTACAGCCGCTGCAATTACTGAGCGAAAACCTTGCGCCTCCCGCCTGGAAGATCATCATCGAAGCCATTGATTCCGCCCAGCCGGATGGTTATGACGGCATTATCGTCACCCACGGCACCGACACGCTGGCTTATTCTGCTGCGGCTTTAAGCTTCTATTTTCATGCCTTAGCAAAACCGCTGTTGCTTGTTTCCAGCGATTATCCGCTGGATAACGCCAGCGGCAACGGATTGGCGAATTTTATGTGTGCCGTGGAATTTATCAGGCAAGCCATTTCGAACGGCGTCTTCGTGCCTTACCGGAATGCAGGCCAACACATGCAAATTCACCGCGGCTCCCGGCTAACGTGTTCATTGCAACTCAGCGGCGATTTTTATAGCGTACAAAACAAAAGCTTTATGCAATTCGACGGCAGCCGCTTTTCGTTAGCCGGTTTGCAAGAAAACAAGGATGACGTTTTAGAGACAAAAGCTGCGCAAAATTTTTTACTGAAACCGGCGTTTTCCAACCGCATCCTCATGATTAAGCCTTATCCCGGACTGGATTACCGGCATTTTAACCTTGCCGGCGTAGATGCCGTTTTACACGATTTGTATCACTCCGGGACGGCTTGCGCGACCGCGCAATGGGGACATAACCACTCCCTGATCGAATTTCTCA
>JBGAWU010000340.1:0-3345 GCA_044227425.1 Methyloglobulus sp. | reverse complement strand
GGCGATAAGCGACGCGTTAAACAAACGGACAGCGTTATCTTGTGGAGTTTGTAGATGGATTTGGAAAGAAGTCGTTGCCGCTTCCAACATGACATCGGGATGTTGGATATCCAGTTTTTCTTTACCCGATATGCAAATACGAAGTGGTCGACCTTGTCGACGACTGAATACTTGCTCGTTTAAAGCCCGATAGCGTTTCATGAAAGACATATTGTCCAAACATAAGTCTTTTTGCCGGATAGTCGGCAACGTACCTATCATCATCATGATGCTGTCCAGGCCGTGGGCGGCGTGTTGGCACCGATCCCATGTGCCGGTTAATTCAGATCCCATCGAGGTTAAGGCGTTTCCTGCCAATACTAGCGGTAGTCCGTTGATCTCCAGATTAAAGCGCGACAATTCGGGTACCACGAGCGGATCATTGAGCGCGTCCATAAATTGTTGGTTGTTGGGTGTTGGAAAATAGTTATGGTCCAGGAGCCAGCATTCCAATTCATAGCCGCCGACGTTTCCCCGGCTTGAGAAGCGTCTTTCAGATAGCAGGCTTTCTAATAACGAGGTTTCACAAGACAGACGACGGCCATATTCGCTAAAAGCGTTTTCGTCAAAATTGGCTGCCGAAATTTCCTGTCCCATTTAATTGCCCAATGATTAAGCGGGTTCATCCGCCAGCATATCTTTATGAAAAGTGCTGTAGATATAAACAGGGATTGGCAAATCATCCAAGTGTTTATTGACGATAGGCAATACATCTTTCCAATCCAGTCCCCCAACACCTGTTGCTAGGCGGGGTAGCGCTATACTGGTAAAGTTTTCCGTTTCAACTAGTTTGCGTAATTCCCTAAGGCTATGGTTGACGTGTTCAACGGTGGCTTTTCCCGGTTTTTCACCATGGCCATAAGCCGCTTCTTGGGTAAACAGATTGATAATGCGTGTTCCTTGCGCGCCGCTCCATAACCATAACGATCCCGATTTTGGATGTGATGATTGGCAATAATGCCGGAAATCCTTATACATCGCAGGCCATGATTCCCGCAAACTATACGCCAATCCGCTTGAGAAAGGATCATTGGGAGCCACTCCATGGGCAATTGCTTGGGCTTTGGTCAGTAAAATATCTCCGCTAACGTGATGAATCATAATCAGTCCTTCAATTTGGAGTTATAAAAAATAACAAACACAGTCTACTGATTTGGATTTCGAAGTTTTAAGCCAACGCTAACCGGTTTTCAAGTCTCATTAATTAGACTTGTTGGACAGCATTGGTTTCGTCCATATATAAACCGAATTCACAGCTGTATTGTAAAAATTATTGTAATGATTTTTATGTTATTGAAATTGTTTCAGATCAAGGTTTTTAGATATTTTTGAAAAGTTAGTTTTTAAAGCAAAAAAGTGTTGCTTAAACTCAAAATAACAAAAATTTTATGAAAACAAATAAAAGAGAGAAAAGTTTTTTATATAAAATACAAATAAGAATCATTTGTATTAATTAAAGTGTTTGTATTATACTCTTCACATGATTTAAATTATGACAGGAGGAAAAATGATGCTAATCCGACGTTTAGCACTTACAAACAGCGTGTTTATGGGGTTGGTTCTTATGAGTGCGTCCATCAATGCCCTAGAAAAACCCAAAACCATGGATGACATGTGGAAAATTATTCAGGCGCAACAACAAGAAATTGAAGCGATGAAAGCCCAAATGGGAAATGTCTCTGTCAGCGAGAAACCTCCTGCTTCCAGTCAAGAAACCAGTCATGTAAAAAATCTGGAGCGGAAGACGGACGTATTAAGCCAAGAAGTTGAAAAGCTGCGTACCAATCTAGCAATCCCAGAAGAAGCCAAGTATAAGAGTATGTATGGCCTTGGACCCGCTGCATCGAAAATTTATTCGGTGGGAAAAGGCATGTCTATCGGCGGTTACGGTGAGGCGAATTATTCGGCAAAAGTTGGTGATAAAGGTGATAGTACAAACGATGCCGATCTTGAACGATTTGTTTTGTATGCCGGTTATAAATTTACCGACAGTATCTTGTTCAACAGCGAACTTGAGTTCGAACATGCGACTACCGGCGAAGGCAGCGAAGAACGAGGGGAGGTTTCCGTAGAGTTTGCTGCCTTGGATTTTTTCATCGACCCAATGGTGAATGTCCGGGCTGGTTTGGTATTAATGCCGATGGGGTTTATTAACCAAATTCATGAGCCGCCGTTTTTCTATGGTAATCAAAGGCCAGAAGTTGAGAAAAGGATTATTCCCAGTACTTGGCGCGAAATGGGTGTCGGCTTATTCGGTCAAATTACGCCTGAGCTGACTTATACGACTTATTTGGTCAATGGGTTGAATGCGGAAGAATTTTCTGCCGATGGTATTAGCGAAGGGCGTGGTGGTGGCAGCCAGGCTAAGGCGGAAACGTTTGGATATGTTGCCAGAATGGATTATGCGCCGCAAGCAGTACCTGGACTATCGGTTGGCGGTTCGGCGTATGTGGGGGAAGCCGGACAAAACCAAACATTCGCCGGTCAAACAGCCAATGTATTTACCCAGCTTTATGAAGGCCATGTCCAATGGAAATATCGCGGTTGGGAATGGCGCGCATTAGGTTCGTGGGGACATATCAACAATGCCGATTTGTTGAGCGCTAACAGGAAAGCAAATTTTTTCAGTGACCCAAATAATGCAGGTAAGACATTCACAGATGTAGTCGGCTCGGAAAATTACGGCTGGTATACCGAACTCGGTTATGACATTTTGCCAATGATCATTAGCGATACTGACCAATACTTGGCGCCTTTTTTCCGGTATGAACAATTTGATACGATCGCACGAGCACCGAGCGGGTTTGATGATAATGAAAATATGGACCGTCATATCTATCAGTTCGGCTTGCAATATAAACCGATTCCCAATGTGGTGATTAAAGCGGATTATCGCAACATAAATGCTAAGAAAGGTAGTGTGCCGGATGACTTTAACCTGGGGTTCGGTTTTATTTTCTAACGGTATCGATTGGTAATCTTTTCCGATTATTATTTCAAGCAGTTATACTTAAGTATCGCGGGGAACCGTTAGTTTCAAACAATGAAAAATTAACTGACGGTTTCCTTTCATAAAGGTTCTAAGAAAATCTTTGATTTGTCATGAGATTAAGATGAGGCAATGGCCAAGACTAGACGGTTAATTACTATTTTGCTACTGCTGGCGGTAACAATGCCCGGAGTAAACACGAGAAGCGCGATCCGGTAGATTCCCGCCTGAAGCGGCGGGCTCGAAGACGGGGTAATCGTGATTAACTCGGTCCCGGTTTCCGATTCTGACCCAAAGTCGGCCACCACCTTCCCCCC
>JBGAWU010000033.1:0-11804 GCA_044227425.1 Methyloglobulus sp. | reverse complement strand
AACTGCATTGAGCGCTTCGCGACCGTTATTAGCAATATCTACCAAACAGCCCAAGCTTTCCAGCATATACTGGACGACCTCCTGATTGACCCGGTTGTCTTCGGCCAACAGGACTTTAGCTTGGAGAGACGGTGGGTTGAGGGTTTGCTTTTCCACCAAAATGCGTTCGGGCTGCGCGTTTGGTACGCGCAGGATGGAATTGACCAAGCATTTCTCGAAATCCGACTTACGGATGGGTTTTATCAAATAATTGCTAAAACCGGCTTGATTAGCCTCTATGGCTTCGGCTTTATACAAGGTGGACGTCACCAGAGTTAACGGAATATTGGCCGTTTTCGGGTCGGACTTGAGGTGCTTGGCCAGTTCCATGCCGGTCATTCCCGTCATTTTCATATCGATAACGATGACATCATAATCGAAGTCGAGGTCGTTCTTGGATAACCATTTCAGGACCGTCGAGGCGCTCGAAACGTCGTCTACCGTCATGCCCCAGGATTGGGCATAATTTTTCAAAAGGCGGCGATTAAGGTCATTGTCGTCGACGATCAATAGTTTTCGTCCAGTCAATTCCACGGCGGGTGGATTGGACTTTGCCATCAAATCGAGGGTGATTTCAAAAGGCAGCTTGAACGAAAAGGTGCTGCCTTTTCCCAATACGGTCTCAACTTTAATGTTAC
Source organism: Methyloglobulus sp. (assembly GCA_044227425.1). Lineage (GTDB taxonomy): Bacteria > Pseudomonadota > Gammaproteobacteria > Methylococcales > Methylomonadaceae > Methyloglobulus. Next base: position 11,127 of record JBGAWU010000033.1, on the reverse strand, counting down.
CGCCCATCAGTTCCACCAGATTTTTCGATATCGATAAACCCAGACCGGTACCGCCGTATTTTCGAGTGGTAGAGCCGTCGGCTTGGGAAAAAGCTTTAAACAGGCTCGGTAACACTTCTTTGCTGATGCCGATGCCGGTATCTTGAACCTTAAATTCTATCCAATAGTCGTCGAAGCCGGGAACATCTACGCCTGTGGGTTTTTCTGTCACAGCGACCTTGATGACAATCTGGCCTTTAGCGGTAAACTTGATCGCATTGCCCACCAAGTTGCTCAGCGCTTGCCGAAGCCGAGTGGGGTCGCCCTTGAGGTAATTCGGAACGTCCGGGGCAATATAAGCTATCAATTCCAGACCTTTGCCATGCGCCCGTTCGGCAAACAAATCGGCTACGTCCTCGATAGTCTTGTGAAGGTCAAACTCGTGGTTTTCCAGATCAATTTTGCCGGCCTCGATTTTGGAAAAATCGAGGATGTCATTGATGATATTCAGCAAGCTTTCGCCGGAGCGGTACACGTTGGTGGCGAAACGGCGTTGCTTGTCGTTCAGGTCGGTCGCCAGCAGTAATTCCGCCATCCCCATAATACCGTTCATGGGCGTTCGGATCTCATGGCTCATGTTGGCGATAAACTGGGATTTGGAAGCATTGGCAGCTTCCGCAAATTCCTTGGCGCGCCGAAGTTCCGCTGTGCGCATTTCTACCTTTTTTTCCAGCGAACTTTTATAGGCATGCAACGAAAAACCCCTTTGCATGATCTCTTCCAGCATCGTGTTATACACCGACGCTATTTCGCCAAATTCGTCATTGCCAGACAATTTGACCCGCCGCGCCGACTTACGGTTGTCGGTAAAAGACCGTGTAGCTTTCACTAAAGCATTGACAGGCTCCAAAAACACTTGCTGCAACTTTTTTATAATTAGAAAAAGGCAAAGGGTGGTGATGCATATGCTCCCGGCGAGGATTTTATAGAGGCGGGTCAGTGAGTCTTTCATCTCACTTTGGTCGTCAACCAAGTGCAATACACCCAGCAAATTCATGTCTTTCAATATAGGACGGAACAGATGTACATTGCCGCTGTCATCGTAACGAATGATTTGCCGATAATATTTGCCGAATAACGGACCGGTATCGACGGGACTGAATAAAGTGACAATGCCTTCTTTGAGCTTTCCGAAGGTTTCGGCTAGCGGCGAGGGCTTTTCTTTTGCGAGTTTTTTTTGCACCAATAATACTGGGGATTCGTTTTGCGACGTTTCACTATTGGCATTTGCCGAATTAAAAACAGCGACTTGCCTGTCTTTTGAATCGTATAACTCGCCTTTTATTAGGTTCGTTTGCTTGCCCAGGCTATCTAGCATCTCACTGATGGCTGCCTTATCGTTAAAAGCCAAAGCGGCGGTGCTGTTGGTTGCGATCCTGTCGGCAATCGAGACCAATTTTGTTTCAGCTATCTTTTTATTGCTGTAATATTCGTTGCCGATTACGCTCAAGCTGACCAAACCCATCGACAAAATTGCCGTCAGTATTATGCCCGTGATCAATTTGATACGTAGCGAGGCGTGAGGAAACCTTATCATAGCGTTAGTATGTCCCGCCTATTTCAGCTTGTTTTATCATGACGCCTAAGCCGCCAAACGGGGAATTGCCCAATTGCAAAGGTTGGCAAAAATTTCATTTCGGACAATAACTGAATTAGCACTTTGTTCTTGAACCCAATGAAAAAATGTTTTTGTATAAGTTAACACTGCTTTGATGCGACAGGCTAGTCAGATTAATTGACTTATCGCCTGGCATCACGTTTACGATGCTTAGAAAATCGTTTTGCAGCACATTGTCGCCCATGCGCTGATATTAAAAAGCGCACCGATCTTTTATTCCTTTCGTTCGGTCAAGACGTGTACTTGACGATGTTCGCCATGAAGGCTATCTAAACAAAAACTTCATTCAGATACAAGGTATTGGCAGCTCTGAAAGTGAGGCCAGGTGAAATACTTAGCACCAAAGCAAAACAGTTAAAGCATCCAGACATTACCACTTTGCAAGCCGTTTTCCGGCAAATTGCCATAATTATTGGCAATAATCGTTCTACAAGGTAAATATTTGACCGACATTAGCTGAAAAAATAAGTTTAATTGTAGCTCAATTGTAATAATCAACAATTGCTTAGCCTGATCAATTGTATATTGCTTCACATTAAAATGTGATTCCCGTGCGTATAGCGTATTAAGGGACATATTTGAAAATAAACCGATTTTAACTAATCAGAGTTAATTCTGGGGCTATTTCTTCCATAATTTTGTCGTTTCAGCTACCCGCTGGCCGAATAATTTTGCCGTTTCGATGTCCCCGGACGGTGGCGCTTCTTCCGCACTGGCATCGGCGGGTGATTGTGCCAACAAACCGGCGAACCCAGCCAGGTAATTAATATCGTTGCGTTGGGCTGCTTTCGTATTACTGGGCATCATACCCGTTCCCACCCAGAGCATTGAATGCTGCATCGCCAAGGTAATCAGATAATGCAAGGTCGAATGCTTGTCGCCATTCATGGAAGCGGAATTGGTGAAGCCAGCGGCTATTTTATTTTTCCAGATTTGGTTTACCCAGCGTTTGCTGCTTTGGTCGGCGAATTTTTTAAATTGCCAGGACACCATACCCATGTAAGTCGGCGAGCCGAAAATGATGGCATCCGCTTCGTCCAATAATTGCCAGTCGCTTTCTGTTATTTCGCCTTCGGCGCTAATCGCAATTAACTTTCCATTGATACCCGCTATCGCCAGGACGCCTGACAACACAGCTTCGGCCTGATTCTTCGTGTGCCCGTAACCGCTATGATAGATAACAACGATATTGACCATGATAATTTCTCCTGTTTTTTAATGGATAGGTAAATTTAAAACGCGACTCCGTCATTGCGCAACGTATTGTTCTTCATTTAAGCCGTGACTTGGCTTTAAAACTTATAAGTTACCCAAGTGGTGAAATAGTCGACGTCTTTGCCAACCGGTTCGGCTTTGAAAAAATCTCCGGTAAAGAAATGCACGTAGCTGGCTAGAAATGTCACATGACGAACCGGCTCCCAGGCCAGTACGACGGCGGGTGAGCTGCCGGTATAACGGGCATGGCTGGTTTTGCCAGAACGGATAGGGGTGGTTGAAATTGAATAAAGTGCGTCGTTGGTGTTTTGTCGCCAGAAAAAGCCCCAGTCGAAGGAGGCTTTCAGTTTCTCCGTCAGAGACAAGTCAAGGGTCGGGTGGATGTGAATGAAGTTGGATGGCCCCCCCAAATCAGCCAAGTTGAAATAAGCGCCCGTGGGAAATAGCGGATTGTAGGTTCCAAGCGTCGAGGATTTGCTGTCGCCACTGGTGATGTCGGCGCGTAGACCGATTTGCGGTTTGAGTGGGAGGTTGGCAAAGCTATAATGGGTATCGGATGCCACCGCCCAGGCGGCAATGTCGTTGTCGGCAAAATGACCGAATTGCCCGAGGAATTCGAAATTGTACTTCCATGGCAACGGGTTGCCCCAAATGCGGGTGCCGACCGTATGCCTGAGTTCGTAGCCTTTGCCTTGGTCGAAAATGGCGTGACGGTTCTCAAACCCCAAATAATACAAGTCGGCGTGACCGTCCGGCAGTAAGCGCCAAGGGGTTACTGCATAAATACCCCAAAAAGATTTATCGGGATTAGGATCGTCGTCGAACACGCCGTTACGATTTCTGACCGGTTTCCCCCAAAAGCTGTCTACCGACCAATTGTCCAGTTGAAATAAGAAACGGGCGGCATCGAAAGAGCGGCGGTTGTTCGGTGCTTCCCGCCCGGAAACCAACCGTCCCGAACCGTATTCCAATTCCTGCCGTCCCAAACGAAAGGTGACGGAATCGTGTTCACCGAGTGGAGCAGCCAGGTCGATAAAACCTTGATGGATATCGAATTCGTTTTGGTCGGTTTCCGGGCGAGGGCCGTCTTTGCGCCAGTCTTCCAGCGTACTCATAAATTGGGTAAAGAGTCGGACATGCGAACCCAAATGCAGGTCGCCATGCAGTTTGTAGCGCTGTAACCAATCGCTGTTATTGCCGTGGCCGTCGGCAGGCGCTTCGCCATACTCTTCGTTGTGGAAAAATTCGTAGCGCTGGCGCATTTCCCCGCCCACAGTCAGATACCAGTCCGGTTTGTCACCAAGCGGAATGTATTTAGCCGGATCCCAGGCATCATGACTTTTCAGGGGGCTTTTCAAGTAGCGGTAATCTTCTTGGTATCGAAGGGATTTGTAGTTGCCGCCGGGTGCTTCAGCGCCTTCTTCCTCTGGCGCCTTATCGTCTTTTTTATTGCAACAGGCGCTATGACCGGAGTTTTCTCCGGCATTAGCAGAAGTGCCGCTAAGTTCACGGGTTTCTGCCGCTATCGTTTGGCTGAATAGGACTGCCACTAAAACAAGCATCTGTCCGAATTCTAGTTTAACCGGCAAACGTGTGAGCGGTCGAAGAATCAAATTGGTATTCATCGGCTTTTTCCTGCCAAATTCGCTTAGGTTGTACGAAGCCATCTTTTCGGGCAAAACTAAAAAGTGTGCCAGTTTGGGTCAAACCGGTGATTAACTGTTTTTAGTCCGTCGAATATCCCATATATCGGCTAACCTGAGCGTCTGAAAGAGTAAAGCCAACGCCCAGATTAACCACTACATTTATCTTATTTTTTCTGCGCTTGAGTTAATTTGAAATAACTGGTCATCAGGTTGCGGTAATTGGGCAAATGATTGGACAATAAGTTACCTAGGCCCTCCATGTCGTTGCGCCAATCCCGGTGCAATTCGCAGGCGACGGAAAACCAGTTCATCAACTGTGCGCCGGCCGCCGACATTCGATCCCAGGCGGCTTGCTGCACCGTGTGGTTGAAGGTGCCGGACGCATCGGTAACGACAAAAACGTCAAAACCTTCTTTAATGGCCGAAAGAGTTGGGAAGGCAACGCAAACGTCGGTGACTACACCGGCAATAATCAATTGCTTGCGTCCGGTAGCTTTGATGGCCTTAACAAAGTCTTCATTATCCCAGGCATTGATTTGCCCAGGACGCCGGATGAACGGCGCATCAGGGTAACGCTCGAGAATTTCCGGCACTATGGGGCCGTTAGGGCCTTCATCGAAACTGGTCGTCAAGATGGTGGGCAGATTGAAAAATTTGCCGATGTCGGCCAAAGCCAGCACATTGTTTTTAAAGTCATCAGGACTAAAGTCCTGTACTAGGGAAATTAAACCGGCTTGGTGATCGACTAATAACAGTACGGCGTCATTTTTATCCAGTCTTTTATAAGAGGCTGTCATGGTATTCTCCTAGATTAATTTCGATTAAAAACCTTTGAAAAGGCAACTCATTCTATTTGATATTATTTCCACATATCAAGCTTGGTCTCATGGCCTGTTTGTTGCACACTTTGGGCTTTGTTGTAACTTTCCATCAGCGCCCGATACGGTGGCACGATGTAATCGACCATCGCGTTGGCAAATTCCATGGCGTCCGCACGGTTCCAGGTGCTCATGATTTCCGCCAAAACCGCGTAAGTATCGGTCGGCATGGCGCCGGCCTGGGCGACGCGCGCTAGGGTAATGTCCGTCGCCATTTTCGACCAGTTGCCGGAGGCATCGACGACGCAGAAGACCTTATAGCCTTCTTCCACCGCGCACAGGGCGGGGAATGCCATGCACACACTAGTCAAGGTTCCGGCGATGATCAGGGTTTTACGCCCGGTTTTCTCGATGGCATCGACCCAGGCCGGATTATCCCAGGCATTAATTTGGCCGGTGCGCGGAATATATACAGCGTCAGGGTTGAGTTGATGAATTTCCGGGATTAGCGGGCCGTTCGGGCCATCCGGCACAGAGGCGGTGGTGAAGGTCGGGATCTTGCCAAGATAAGCGACTTTTGCCAGGCAACAGGCATGCGCCCTGAGCTCCGGTTGTTCCATATCGCGTACCAGTTGGAACAGTCCGCTTTGGTGGTCAATCAGCAGCATGACCGAATCGGCAGGATCAATCATCCATTTATTGCTATGTCCTTTAATCGTTTGCGTGCTCATAGGGATCTCCTAAGTTTTGGTTTGCAGTGATACGGTGCTTCTGTCAAAGTGACGCCACATAATTGCGGCCTAGTGGCAGTCACGCATTGGTAATGCCACTTCCCTGTGGCGCACGCTTGCTGCTTAAGAATGCAAGCGAAGCTATGCTCCTCACAATGGTTGGGCTAGAACCGTCCGCCGTTAAAATCCTTGATGGCCTGGTTGATTTCCGCGTCCGTATTCATTACGAACGGGCCGTAACCGGCAATCGGTTCGTTGATTGGTTCGCCGTTCATCACCAACACGGTGGCGTTCTCCTGCACCTGCAAGCTCACTGTATCACCGGCTGGTTCAAACAATGCCAATTCCCTGGCGTTCAACACTTCAGAGTCATTCACCTTAACCTCACCATCTAACACCAGGATGGCGGTGTTGCTGCCTTCAGGTAACGGCAACGACAAAGTTTTACCGGCATTCAATCGTAAATCCCAAAGGTTGATGGGAGTAAACGTACGCGCAGCGCCCGTAGTATCGTCCCATTGCCCGGCAATGACCCGCACCGTACCCGCTTGCTCCGGCAAGTCCGCAACCGGGATGCTGGCATCGACGATTTCCTGATAACGTGGCGGCGACATTTTGTATTTGGCCGGCAGGTTGACCCACAGTTGAATCATCTCCAGCATACCGCCTTGTTGGGCGAACGCCTTGCTATGCAATTCTTCGTGCAGGACGCCGCGCGCTGCTGTCATCCATTGGACGTCGCCGGGGCCGATTTTGCCCGCATTGCCGGCCGTGTCTTTGTGTTCGACTTCGCCTTGGTACACAATGGTTACGGTTTCAAAGCCGCGATGCGGGTGCATGCCTACGCCGCGTTGCAGTTTTGATGGCTCGAACTTGGCGGGTCCGGCATAATCGAGCAGCAGGAAAGGGCTGATGCTCGCTCCCATCGCGTTGTAAGACATCATGGTATTGACCGGAAATCCGTCGCCCACCCAATGGCTGCTCATGCCGCGTTGAATGGATGCTATCTTTTTATTGCTCATAATCCAACCTCCCTCTTTAATTGATCTAATGTTAAGCTGTAAAATAATGCCATACGTTCTTAAATTCAAGTACGCACAAAAAGGATACCAATAAACCCACAATAGCCAAGAGGTGTGACCATGCCTAAAAAAGAAGTCAGTTGTCCGGTCGAAGTGACTTTAGAACTTATCTCAGGTCGCTGGAAAGTACTGATAATTCATCAATTATTGGAGGGTACCCAGCGTTTTAATGAACTTCAGCGTAAACTTAGAGGTATTACCCATCGGACCTTGGCCAAGCAATTACGGGAGATGGAGGCGCATGAACTTATCATCCGTAGGGACTACCAGGAAATTCCGCCGCGTGTCGAATACAGCTTATCGCCATTAGGCCTGTCGCTTAAAAACATTCTAGCGGCAATGCATGAATGGGGAGATCAGTATAGTAAGGGCCAAGTGATACCCATTAAGTTGGAGGATTCCAATACTTGAGCGAGTAGCGAAGTACCAAAGGATTTCTCATTTATTTTAGAATTTAAATGCAATCCGCTAACGGGAAATATTTTTAGGGCAGCATGTGGATTTACTCGTCGCTTAACTGATTGCACTTATTACTTGAAACCACGCTAGATTATGTAATAGCGGTAATTTTCTAATGCCCAAATAAGCCGGTTTGAATGTTTCCTAAGCGTAATTATGAGAGACTGTTTTTGACCGAAATATTACATTTATATTAAACCGAGAGGTAAACTACCGACCAGTGTAAGAAGCGTCAAACGTTGAAAATTTTTCATTTATTGAACATTGCTTATCCAAATCCACAATAACTTTGATGAGGTTAAAGCCGTTGATTTCCTACAAGATTTTGCAAAAAGCCGTTTTTTTATTCGTGCTTACTTCGGGTTTAGGATTTGCAAAACCTGAAAATCATCAGGATTTGCTCAATAAACTGCATATTCCGGACGGTTTTAAACTGACTGTGTTTGCCGATAATTTGCCGAACGCCCGTAGTTTGACGTTGGGTGACAAGGGTGTCGTTTATGTCGGAACAGGGGCATCGGGGCGTGTCTATGCGGTTGAAGATAACGACCAAGACGGTATTGCCGACCTTAATTACACGGTTGCCAAGGATTTGTTCATGCCGAACGGCGTGGCCTTTAAAGAGGGGGCGCTTTATGTGGCAGAAGTCAACCGTATCATCCGGTTTGACGGTATCACCGGCCATCTGAATAAGCCACCGCTACCGGTGGTAGTTTACGATAAGCTGCCTTCCGATAAACATCACGGCTGGAAATATCTTCGGTTCGGCCCGGATGGCAAGCTATATTCGGCGATTGGTGCGCCGTGCAATATCTGCGAGCCGGATAAACCTTATGGAACCTTATTCCGGTTAAATCCGGACGGTAGCCAGTTCGAAACCATCGCCCAAGGTATCCGCAATACGGTCGGTTTCGATTGGCAACCGGAAACTAACGTACTGTTTTTTAATGAGAACGGTCGTGACTACCTGGGCGACGACCTGCCTCCTGAAGAACTTAACCGATGGTCGAAAGTAGGCGACAATTTCGGTTATCCTTATTGTCATGCAGGAGAAATCCTCGATCCGGAATTCGGTAAAGGGAAGAATTGCAAGGATTTTATCGCTCCGGTTTGGAAATATAAGGCGCATAACGCCCCATTGGGAATGCGTTTCTATCGCGGCAAGCAATTTCCCCCCGAATTTCGCAACCAGCTTTTTGTTGCCCAACACGGATCCTGGAACCGTACCAAACCGGACGGTTACCGTATTGCACTGGTTAGGTTTAATGACGGCAAACCGGCTTCGGAAGATATATTTATCGACGGTTGGTTGCAAAAAGACGGCAGCGTGTTGGGGCGGCCTGTCGACATTCTGGAGCTGCCGGACGGTAGTTTATTGGTTTCCGACGATCAAGCAGGGTTAATTTATAAGGTTGAATATAAAGGCAAATAATGGAAAGAAAATTTGAAATTATCGGTAAAGAGCCTGTTTATGAAGGCTTTTTCGTTATGGAAAAATTCCGCATTAAACATACGCTGTTTGCAGGCGGATGGAGCGGAGAAATTAGCCGGGAACTGTTCCGGCGCAATAATTGCGTCGCGGTCATATTGTACGATCCGGTAGCCGATAAAATCGTATTGATCGAGCAGTTTAGGGTCGGCGCGGCGGCAAATTCGGATCGGGCATGGCTGGTGGAAATTGTTGCAGGTGCGATAGACGAGGGCGAAACGCCGGAGCAGGTGGCTTACCGTGAATCCAGGGAGGAGGCGGGTTGTGACATTTTGGAGTTAAGGTTGATCAATCGCTTTTACACAACTCCCGGCGGCTCGTCCGAGATGATCAGCCTGTTTTACGGCAGGGTTGACAGTTCGCAAGTCGGCGGCATTCATGGGCTAGACCATGAGGACGAGGATATTCTGGTGTATACGGTAAGCTTTGATGAAGCTTATAAAATGCTCGAAGAGGGAATCATCGAATCCGGGATACCGATCATTGCCATTCAGTGGCTGGCGCTGAATCGGCATTCCTTAAGGCAAGGCTAGAAGTAAATTTTTTGCCGTTAAAAACCGTCTGGTAGCGGGGATTTACTTGCGAGGAATATCCCGTCTCGTATGCCCGGTATAAAGCTGTCTGGGTCGCCCGATCTTCTGGTCGGGATCGGCGATCATTTCATCCCAATGTGAAATCCACCCGATTGTCCGTCCCATCGCGAAGATGGCGGTGAACATTTTGCTGGGAATCCCCAATGCATGCAGGACGATACCGGAATAAAAATCGACATTAGGGTAAAGTTTTTTGGCGATGAAGTAGTCATCTTCTAACGCAATACGCTCTAATTCCAGCGCCAATTTGAACATTTTGTCGTCGTGCAAGCCGAGTTCGTTCAGTACTTCATGGCAGGTTTCGCGCATTAATTTTGCGCGGGGATCGTAATTTTTATAAACGCGGTGGCCGAATCCCATCAGGCGGAAAGGATCGTTCTTATCTTTCGCCTTGTTGATGTAAAGTCCGATTCGGGAGACGTTATCGATTTCAATCAGCATGTTCAGCACGGCTTCGTTTGCGCCGCCGTGCGCGGCTCCCCATAAACAAGCGATGCCGGCTGTGATGCAGGCAAATGGATTGGCGCCGCTGGAACCAGCCAACCGTACCGTTGAAGTCGAAGCATTTTGTTCGTGATCGGCGTGTAGGATTAAAATTCTGTCGAGCGCCTTAACCAATACCGGATTAGGCACGAAATCGTCGCACGGTGTCGCTAACATCATCATCATAAAGTTTTCGACGTAGCTGAGCTTGTTTTGCGGATACATGAACGGGATGCCCGTACTGTATTTGTGGCACATTGCTACGATGGTAGGAACTTTCGCGATCAGGCGAATCGCACATATTAAGCGGTCTTCTTCGGAATGGATATCCATGGCATCATGGTAAAAGGCGGATAATGCGCCGACAACGCCTACCATGATGGCCATCGGATGGGCATCGCGCCTAAATCCCCTAAAAAACAGGTTCACCTGGTCGTGAACCATCGTGTGCATAGTTACGGTATTTTTGAACGTGTCGAGTTCGGTTGGATCGGGTAATTCGCCGTGCAGCAGCAAGTAGCATACTTCCAGGAACGTGCAGTGTTGCGCGAGCTGTTCGATAGGATAGCCCCGATAGAGCAATATACCGGCTTCGCCGTCGATATAGGTTATTGAAGAACTGCAGCTCGCCGTAGAAGTAAAGCCAGGGTCGTAGGTAAACATCCCGGTTTGTTTGTACAAACTTTGCACATCCAACACGTCGGGACCGGTCGAGCCGGACAGAAGGGGTAGTTCGCATAGCGCCTGCCCGTTATCGGATAATTTCAGGCTGCGGGGATTAGTCATGGAATCTCTCTCAGTCTTGGATATGGCTTAAGGTTAACACAATACCCGGAAAAGGCTAAACTAATTGATGTGGGCGGTAGCTTGCCGCGCCAGCTCTGTGACTTTCATCCAGATTTTTTCCGTAACTACCGATTGGGGGGCCAGCCAGGATCCACCCACACAGGCGAC
>JBGAWU010000339.1:0-3347 GCA_044227425.1 Methyloglobulus sp. | reverse complement strand
TAATATCGTAACCATCTTTCTTGGTTTATCGGTGGGTTCCAAACTGAGCGCCGAATCGTTTTTACAAGTCAAAACCCTGGGAATTCTAGCCTTAGGCGCTTGTGCATTCGCAATCGGCACGGCTGGGGGCGTTGTCATGGCGAAAATCATGAATCGGTTCAGCAGTACCTTAATTAATCCCTTAATCGGCGCTGCCGGTGTGTCCGCCGTTCCTATGGCTGCCCGCGTTGCCAATAAATTGGGTCTGGAGAGCAATCCCCATAATTTTTTGCTGATGCATGCAATGGGCCCTAATGTGGCGGGTGTCATCGGTTCAGCGGTTGCCGCTGGTGTATTATTGAGTTTAGTAAAATAACCAGTTTGTAAAGGGCTTGGTTTTTTAAAGTATAGCGACTTTTGACCCGTAAACGTTGACGCAAAAAACCTTTTGTCCCAATAAAATAGGAAGAAGAATCCTGAAAATGCCCAAACAAGTCACTCCAGTCCTATAACTGCTTTCAATCCAGTGTTTGCAAATTCGTTGGGTTAACCAAAATCGGCTTCTTGGGATTATTTGATAGGGCCGTTTTATGGAAATGGCTAAAGATGGCGGAGTTAACCGTTCTGCCATTGTTTCGTCCGGTAAGCTGGTCGATAAAAAAACGGGTATAGGTTGGCAGGTAACTCTGCTTCAAATAAGCGAATTTAGTGGTGGATGCCGGGATAAGATGGGCTAAGTCCAGAGCAATTAAATCGGAATCGATACCCGGTTCGAAGGACGTTCCGGCAATAATACCGACGCCGAACCCTAGGCGCACATAAGTTTTAATCACATCGGAATCGGCTGCCGCCAAGGTAATATCCAGTTCCACCCCTGCTTTTTCGAAAGCCTTTTCGATAGTGCTCCGTCCCGTAAAGCCTTTGCTGTAGGTCAAAATCGGAAAACTCCCCACGCGTTGTAACGTAATGGTGCCGTCGGTTAACGGGTGGCCTTTGGGTACAACGATAATGTGGTGCCATTGGTAGCACGGTGTGATGACGAGCTTTTCATCTTCCTCCATCTTTTCGGTACAGATGGCGATATCCGCCTTATGCTGGTGCAGTAGGTTGATTAAGTTTCCGGGGGACGATTGTTCGATGTAAATCTTAATGCCGGGATATTTCTCCCTGAATTTGCTGATGGGGCCGGGTAAAAAATATTTTGCTTGGGTATGCGTAGTCGCAAGGTGCAAAAAACCGTTGCGGTTTTCCAGAAAGTCGTCGGCGAGGGCGCGGATATTACGTTTGGCTTGGTTTACCGATAATACCTCTGCCAAAATGCGCGCACCCAAAGGTGTGGGACCTAGCAACCGTTTACCGTGCCGTTCAAATAAGGGCGCGCCTATTTCATCTTCCAGCATTAACAGTTGCCTGCTCACGGCGGATTGGACGATATTCATCCTTTCCGCTGCTTTGGTCAGGTTGTAACCGGTTTCTTGTAATAGATGCAAAATTTCAAGTTGATTTAAGTTCATGGCGTGGCGGGCTAGACATAAAAATAGGTCGATGCTTCAGGTGCTTTGGGCTTTGCCAAGTTAAACCAGTGGGCATGTTTAATGAATAAAGAAACTTTGTCTCCCGTCTTAAGGTTTAATTGCTTAAATTGATCGCTGGGCATTTCGGCGTAAATGGTTTTGGCTGTCCCGGTATGGCCTTCTTTGCATAATTCCAGACGAATGGTTGCCCCAAGATGCTGCCAGTCTTTAAGATAAATGGGTGATGAAGCGTTTTCATTCAGTTTTTCAATGCCGATGTGATGCGGGCGGACGTGCGCGGTAATACCTTCGGCATCGTCAAGAATAATGCCGGCGCCCCTCAGCCAGTCCCTGTCGCCATTTTCGAAATGGAACACGTTGGTTTGCCCGATGAAATGGGAAACGAAGTCGTTCTTCGGCTGGTCGTAGATTTCGCTCGGTGTTCCCTTTTGTTCGATTTTGCCGTGGTTGAGCACAACGATTTGGCTGGCAACTTCCATGGCTTCTTCTTGGTCGTGGGTCACAAAAATGGTGGTTACGTTCAATTCATGGTGCAGATGTCGCAGCCACAGGCGCAAATCTTTCCGGACACTGGCGTCGAGTGCGCCGAATGGTTCATCGAGGAGCAATACCGAAGGTTCTACCGCTAAAGCGCGTGCCAAGGCAATTCGTTGCCGTTGACCGCCGGAAAGCTGGTCCGGGAAACGATGGTGAAGCCAGTCCAGTTGCACCAGATTCAACAAGGCATGGACTTTTTCCTTGATTTGGGTTTCGCTGGGCCGTATTTCCTTCGGTTTGACTCGCAATCCGAAGGCGACATTATCGAACACGGTCATGTGCCGGAATAAGGCATAATGCTGAAACACAAAACCGATGCCACGATGCCGGACATGTTGGTCGGTTTTATCTTCGCCTTTAAGCCAAACCCGGCCTGCATCAGGATGTTCCAGTCCCGCGATGATGCGTAATAAAGTTGTTTTGCCGCAGCCCGAGGGTCCCAGAAGCGCAACCAGCTCGCCATCCGGAATTTCCAGATTGATATGGTCGAGGGCGGAAAAACTGCCAAAATTTTTACTGATATCAGAAAGTACAATGCTCATTATAAAATCTCGAATAAAGTCAAAAGAAATGTCTGTTAGCTATCGTTGTGTTGTTTCCATTCAAGGATTGCCTTGAGAACAAGCGTCACAATGGCAAGTCCGGCCAATATGGAAGCGCCCGCAAACGCACCGACAACATCGTAGTCGTTATAATTAACCTCGACATGGAGCGGCAAGGTATTGGTCAAGCCCCGGATATGGCCGGAAACCACCGAAACTGCGCCAAACTCTCCCATCGACCTGGCGTTGCATAATAAGACGCCATACAGCAACGCCCATTTGATGTTGGGTAGGGTAATCTGGCAAAAAGTCTTCCAACCGCTGGCGCCCAGGGACAATGCCGCTTCCTCTTCTTCGCTGCCCATTTCCTGCATCAAGGGAATAAGTTGGCGGGCGACGAAGGGGAAGGTAACAAACAAAGTCGCCAAAATAATGCCTGGAACCGCAAAAATGATTTTTATATCGTGCTCGGATAACCAATCCCCAAATAATCCTTGCCTGCCGAATAACAGGACAAAAATTACCCCCGAAATAACTGGCGACACTGAAAATGGCAGGTCGATTAAGGCAATCAACAGGCTTTTTCCCTTAAATTCAAAGCGTGTAATCGCCCATGCCGCAGCGATGCCGAAAATTGTGTTCAGGGGCACCGTTACCAGCGCCGTCAACACAGTTAGCCTGATTGCGGCTAAGGTGTCGGTCTGGGTTAAGGCCGACCAATAACTACCCAAACCTTTGGAAAACGCTTGAAACA
>JBGAWU010000338.1:0-3359 GCA_044227425.1 Methyloglobulus sp. | reverse complement strand
TATTTTTTATAATGGCGTCGATTTCCGTTTTTATGGTAATCCTTGCCGCATCGGGAACTTTATTGATTTCTCGGACAATTGTCGCCCAATCGAAAGTCGATGCTGTTTCTTCTACGGCAAAAGGCGTTGCCCTTGCCTTATCCGAACAAATCAATTTACTTAACAAGATGTTGGATAAAATGGCCCAAGATCCGGATGTCGTAACTGCAGTAGCTCAAAAGAATCCGGCGCTTTTAGCTGCCGCCGGCAAAAAGCTGGAAAATCTTTTACCGGATGTATTGTCGGTCAAATTTTTACACGTCGATGATAAGGCGCCTAGCAATACCTCTAAAACCGATATGAGTATTGCCGACTTCGAAATGGCCCGAAAAACGTTTGAATCCAACCAGTCGGCAGCCATCCAGGGCGACATCAAAACGGACCGACATCTAGCGATCACCCGCCGGGTCATACAGGGCAACAAAGTGATCGGTGTAGTTTTAGTTGGGCTTAACTATGATTTTATCGACAGGATCCTGTCCGCGACCCCTTTGGAAAAGGGCTACATCGAACTAAAACAAGGTAAATTGGTGCTTGCTTCAACAGGCGAAAAAAAAGGGCAGGACGAAATTAACACACCGCCCATCCCGGTCAACAAGACCGATTGGGAGCTTTACTATGTCAATAGTAGTATTACCGGCTTTATCGAGTTCACCTTGATTGTCGTAATTATCCTTATCCCGGTTTTAATCGTGGCGCTGGTATTTACGACGGGTTACCGGAAAATTTCAACCTTTTTATCGGAAGATGTGGCGTGGGTGATCAAAGCGTTTAAGGATATTGTGACCGAAAAACCGCTAGGCGATTATCCCGTTTATTTAGATGAAATGAAATATGTCATCACAACGCTTTCCCAGTTTAAGCGGATAGTTAATGACAAATGGTTCGAGATTTGAAAACATCGCCCAAAAACGGGAAAATGTCTGTCGTTCAGTAAAACTTCTTAAAAATTGATTAGAATAGCTCCGAATAATTAATCATATCCGGGAAGATCGGTTATCAGTCCGAAGAACCAAAATATTTAACAGGGGTAAAAAATGGAACGGTTGTTCTCGGTTTTAACATTAGTCGCCGTGCTGATGATTCTAATAGCAGGATCCGGTGTTTACCTGACCTCTGAAATTATTATTTCGCAAGCAAAGGAAGAAGCCGCTTCGTCTTCGGCGAAGGGAGTGGCGTTCGCAATATCCAAGCAAATTAAACTCTTGGAAACTGCATTGGATAAAATATCCCAAGACCCCGAAGTATTGGCCGCGTTTTCCGAAAATAACTCCGCAGGGCTTAAATCAACCGCCGAACGTCTCGATAAATATCTGCCTCAATCCAGAAAAATACGGTTATTGCCCATCGGCTCCGTTGAACGGGACGAATCCAGCGTACCGCGAATGGGCTATGGCGATGTTGACATGGTCAAAGCAACTTTCCAGGACAACCCTTTGCCGGCAATCCAGGGCGATGCCGGCCCAGACAGGCATTTGGCAATAACCCGCCGGGTCATGCAAGGCAACCAAGCAGTTGGCATTATCCTCGCCAGTTTGGATTATGATTTCATCAGTAACAGCCTTAAAGACGCAACGGTTAAAAACGGTTTCCTTGAACTCAGGCAAGATAAACTCGTACTTGCCGACGCAGGGAGTAAAGGTAATGGGGATGTGCTGATTCCGCTCAAGGTCGCGGATACGAATTGGGATATTTATTACCTTGATCCGAACAGTAATGCTTTAGGCCGACTATCGCTGATTATTGGCTTTATTTTAATACCGTTATTAGTCACAGTCGGCGTTTTCTTTATATGTTATCGGCAATTATCCATTACCTTGGCGCAAGACCAAGACTGGATTTTACAAGCGTTCAAAGATGTTCTCACTAACCGTCCCAAAGGTAGTTACCCGGTTACTTTGAAGGGTATGAGCACCGTTATCGCTTCCATGGTGCGCTTTAACCGCGAAGTTGAACTTCAAGGCTTAAATGCCCTAGCAAAAGATAATGATGACTTTGAGCTGGAAGGTTATTTTGATGAAATTAGCGCCCCTAAAATAACAACCAAACAAAACGTAGCCCCGATGGTTTATCGCGCTAAGGATACTAAAATTGAAGTCCAAGAGGTAGAAACAAGCCCCGCAGAGCCTCCTGCACAGGTAGTAGAAACGGTCGATGCCGTACCGGAATCACAAGACATTACCGACCTATCCGCCGCAATTTTCAGGGCTTACGATATCCGTGGTATCGTGGGTATCAACTTAACCAAAGAAATTGTCTTCGACATCGGCAGGGCTCTGGGTTCTGAAGCCAAAGAATTAGGTTGCCGGACTATTGTTGTCGGACGGGACGGGCGCTTATCCAGCCCAACATTGGCGGAATCATTAGCCAATGGGATCATGTCTACAGGATGCCATGTACTCGACATTGGCATGGTGCCGACGCCTGTACTGTATTTTGTCGTCCAGCATACGGATGGGCGTTCGGGCGTGATGATTACAGGTAGCCATAACCCTGCCGACTACAACGGCTTAAAGATGATAATAAAAGGTGATACCTTATCAGGCGCTAGAATCCAGCAACTGAAAGAGAGGATAGCAAAACAATCGTTCGTTAAAGGTGAAGGCTCAATAGAGCATAACGGCATGTTTGAGAGCGAATATATCGGTACGCTCTGTGAAGATATCCAGATATCGCGGCCTTCAAAAATAGTGCTTGATTGCGGCAACGGGGCCGCAGGCGAAATGGCGCCTATCCTATTTAAATCATTAGGCTGTGAAGTCATCGAACTGTTCTGCGAAGTTGACGGCAACTTCCCTAACCACCACCCAGACCCAAGCAAACCTGAAAATTTGGCTGATTTAATCAAGGCGGTAAAACAAAACAATGCCGATATCGGTATAGCTTTTGACGGCGACGGCGACCGCCTGGGCGTTATCGATTCAAATGGAAAAATTATCTGGCCTGACCGCCAAATGATGCTATTCGCCAAAGATGTGCTGGCAGGCAAACCAGGTTCAGAAGTTATTTTCGATGTAAAATGCACCCGGCACTTACCTAATCAGATCGTCAAGTTCGGCGGCAAGCCATTAATGTGGAAAACTGGTCATTCCTTTATGAAAGCCAAGCTCAAAGAAACCGGAGCCAAACTTGCCGGAGAAATGAGTGGGCATATTTTTTTCAACGACCGTTGGTTCGGTTTCGATGACGCCTTATATTCCGCCGCACGGTTATTGCAAATTTTATCGGAAGACTCAAGGACGAGCGCCGACGTTTTCGCCAGCTTTCCAGAAAGTCTTAGCACACCCGAATTGAATGTCGAACTCAACGAAGGGGAAAAC
>JBGAWU010000337.1:0-3360 GCA_044227425.1 Methyloglobulus sp. | reverse complement strand
CATTCGGCAACGGGACCGGCATGGCCTTGTAAATCGATACTTTGTAGGTTTTCATCGGCATGCAAGGAAGGATATTCGGCATGGGTGGAACCGTGGCAAGCTTCGCACTGCAAACCGCCATGTCCTTTACTGAAGCGATACAGGTTCAAACCGGGAACGGGCGTATTCGCATTCGTCGCAAAGGTGTGGTCGGTGGGTACGATTGGTGCACCGTTCGCTTTAACGCCGGAAATAGCCCGTCTGCCTGGAGCGCTGCTATTATGGCAGGATTCGCAAGTCGGTTCGTTGTACCAACCTTGACGTGTCGAACTCCCCACCGTGGTCATTTTGCCATGGCAACTTTGACAACTCATCAATGAATTTCCACTTGCATCCTTCGCTTTCCCCATCACACCTCGGAGACATTGGGTCTTGGACCCTGGATGGCAAAGATAACAAGCAGTACGGTCACTGGTGTTATTCAAGGCTAATTGGTTTGCAGGATTTTTAACAAAGGCGTGTTTGGTATGCAGCACTTGTGTGAACGGACGAATTCCCGGCAACCCGTTCATCACGGTTTTTTTGTTTTTCTTGTCGAAATAAGCGTTACTGGCGTGGCAACTTACGCACAACACGGGTTGTTTTGAATCGGCGGTCGCCAACAAGCCGCTGGCGTTATAGCCAGCTGTAGTTAATGCGGATTGATAGAGCGCAGAAGATAACTTCCGCTCATCGTGCAATCGCAGGATGTTTCGTTTCCAGTCTTTTTGAGGGTTCGAATCGAATACCCAACCGGCAACGGGTTTAGCGGCTATTTCTGCCGGATTTGTCGATGTCGTAGACGAGTGGCAAGCACTACAGGTCATCTCATCGCTCACCGGCAAAATGGTTGTGGTACTAGCCAAAACATTTCCGCTTAAATCCTTGGCAACCACTTTTACCGTCGGATAAAAATTTTTCTTAAGATCGTGGTCTACCGGAGTAATCGGTATGCCTTCGGCCTCAAACCATTGATACTGGCTATTAAACGTCATGGGCGATGGTGTCAGGGATGGTGTTTCATTGCCTGGTTCAGGAGTACCCGTCGCCAAGCCATCCAGATTTAATCCGACATCAATAGGAGGATTCAGACCGAAAATCTTACCGGACCAATCCCAGAAGTTAGTTTTAGTATGGCTGATGGTGTTGATAGAACCCGTACTGTCCGGTACTGCCTCGTATGTCAAATTTACCCCGCTGGTAACCAGCTTGCCGGATTTATCTTTTAATTGAGCATGTAACGTATTATAGGGCGGCAATATAGTAAAGACTGAAAAATCAATACCATCCATGCAGTGCATACCCAGGTCGTTCCAGGCTAACACGCTGTAATTGGCATTTGCAAGCAGTGGCGCCAGGCTGCTAACCACACTAACCTGCACTTGACTTGTTGTTGCGCTGTCTTGAACCGTGAACACTGCGCTTCCGGCCTTGATACCCTGAACGGTAACAGTGCCGTTTGCGTAACTGGCCGTAGCCACCGAATTATTAGAAGAACTCACCGCTACCGCGCCGGATACGCCGCTTAACTTTACCGTACCCGACGCACCGGCATTTAACGATAAAAAGGAAGGAGAAGCGGTCATACTAGCCGCATTGGCAATTTCATTGCCGGACAACAGAAAGAGTATGATTAAAAATAGTTGACGAGCGTAAAAAGCAATTGTATTCATTTAAGCCCCCACTTTTAAATTATTAGTAAAATTGTGATTTCTTGCTTTTATAGCTTTCGGCGTTGCCGGAGCATATATTTTGTAAATCGGCTTAACCATATAGATAGTTTCTTAAATTTATCTTAACAATGCTCAATTAAACACTTATGCACCTGAAATTAATGAATAAATACCTGAAAATTGTGCAAAATATGGCTGAAAATTGCTGGTCTTTTGGATAGTTTCGGGACTTTTCCAATCATCAAGGCAATGAATACCATGGATTTTGATGCGTTAATTTGGAAGCGATCTGTTTTGTCGCATACCTGCTTATCCTATATAGGTTTCTACCATTCAAACCGAAAAAGCTTTTAACGGGTGCGACCTTGATTTCTATTCAACCTATCGTAAAAGCGGCAGAAGCCATCGCCAATGCCGAAACCATTTTGATTACCGCCGGTGCAGGTATGGGCGTGGATTCTGGCCTGCCAGATTTCCGTGGCGACAAAGGCTTCTGGCAACTGTATCCCAGTTATGCGGAAAAGGAATTGACTTTTTCCGACCTTGCCAACCCCACTTGGTTTTACACCCATCCCGAACGGGCGTCGGGATTTTACGGGTATCGCTATAACCTATATCGGGACACCCAACCGCATCAAGGCTTTCAAATCCTAAAAAGTTGGCTGGATAACAAGCCGAACCCAGGTTTCGTATATACCAGCAATGTTGACGGGCATTTCCAAAAAGCCGGGTTAACTCCAGAGCAAGTCTACGAATGCCACGGCTCGATCAATCATTTGCAATGCCTGCGCTTAGATTGCAACGGCAAAATTTGGCCTGCAAACCAGTTACAGATAACGATTGACCCACAAACCCTGTGAGCCACCAGAGATAAAATCATTATAAAAATAAAGTCTTACGCTAAATCCGGTTGGAAAGCCTAGATGGAATTACGTGTGAATTGGCAATTTCGATTTACTGCGTATTATCATAGAATAATGCTGACTGTCTCTGGGCTAAATACTGTCTCAAACTAAGCCTTGGGCATCTTAAAGTTGGCTACTAACAATTTGTAAAAATAATACTGCCTGTTTATAAAGGCAAAAAGCTGAATTTAACTTATCCTCCCAATGGACAATAACAAAGTTAAGAACCGCAATCTCCACAAGGCTAAAAGCTCGAAGCAAGACGAGTTTTACACCCAGCTTTCGGACATTGAGAGAGAACTGAAGCACTACAAACAGCACTTCAAAGGCAAAGTGGTGTATTGCAACTGCGACGATCCGCGTGTGAGTAACTTCTTCCATTACTTTTCGCACAATTTCGAAAAGCTGGAACTTAAGAAGCTCATCACTACCTGCTACAAAAACCAGGATATGGATTTGTTCAGCATGAATGATTCTGAACAGGCCATCTACCTTGAATACGAAGGCGACAAGAACAGCAACAACGTGCCAGACCCAGAGGAAATCGGCATCAAGCCACTCAACGGGGACGGAGACTTCCGAAGCAAGGAAAGTATTGAGCTATTAAAGCAGGCGGATATCGTGGTGACTAATCCGCCGTTCTCGCTGTTTAGGGAATATGTTGCGCAGTTAATCAAATACGACAAAAAGTTCATCATTATTGGCCATCAGAATGCTATCGGCTACCGAGACATTTTCAAGCTGATAAAGGCGAATAAGCTATG
>JBGAWU010000336.1:2996-3362 GCA_044227425.1 Methyloglobulus sp. | reverse complement strand
GCAGGTTCCTGATGGTAGTGATGCGGTAAATCCGCTGCTCTAAACCGCGAGGACTAGTAAATTTTTGTTTTTGAAGAGAATGATTTTATACTTTACGCACCCTGTCTTACAGGTTTGCATGAGGAAAGCAGGAAGAAGGACAGAACAGACAATCAATTGGTTTGTAACCTGTTACAACAAAACCAATTATTTTTCTTAATAATATAGGACTAAGATTATGATAAATAAACATTTTTTAACTATTGCCCTTCTTCTGGGTTTGGGTTCATCCGTGTCGGCCCAAGCCGAAGAATTCCTCGATAACCGTTGGTATATTGCGCCATTCGGTTCTTATGTTAAACCAGGAGGCGACAGGATTTCTAACAG
>JBGAWU010000336.1:0-2986 GCA_044227425.1 Methyloglobulus sp. | reverse complement strand
CGGGGTTAGGTCTCGGCAAGATTATTAACGAACATTTCAATGTCGAAGTTAGAGGTTTTTATAACGGTTTCGGCGATGAAAGACCTCGTGTGGGACAAAAAGGCCAATGGGATCTCGTTGGCGGTACTGCCGATTTGCAATATTACTTCTGGCGCGATAAGTTTTCTCCATACACCGTTGCTGCCCTTGGTGGTATGAACAGCAATGTAAACGGAAGAAGTTCCGCTGGTTTTATTGGTGAAGTCGGTACCGGTTTTACTTATGAAATTTGCGACCATCTGTTGTTCCGCAGCGACGTTCGTTATCGTTATAACAACAACTTCGACGCAAACTTAACACCAACAAGCCACACGAACGAATATCATGACATGATTGTGAACGTCGGTTTTGTTGTGCCATTGGGACCAAAGCCGCAGCCCGCTGCTGCACCTGAACCGGTAACCGATTGCTCAACGCTTGATTCGGATTCTGACGGCGTAAACGATTGTGTTGATACTTGCCCAGGTACAATGACAGGAACTAAAGTGGATGGTTCTGGATGCGCATTAAGCTTGGAATTAAAAGGTGTTAACTTTAAATTTGATTCGGCTGAATTGACACTTAATGCCATGTCGATTTTGGATGGTGTCGCCGAAAACCTTATTGCCTATCCGCAAAAGAACGATATCGAGGTTCGTGGATACACCAGCAGTGAAGGGACTTATAAGCACAACATGCGCTTATCGCAAAATCGTTCGCAATCTGTAGTTGATTATCTGAAAATGAAAGGTGTAACCAACAGGCTGACTGCCCATGGTTTTGGCCCAGAGAACCCAGTTGCCGATAATAGCACTGAAGAAGGCAGAGAAAGGAATCGCCGTGTTGAGTTGAATTGGGGCAATTAAAAAGCTAAAAGCTTTTTAAATAGGACAAAAAACCCGCTGAAAAGCGGGTTTTTTTTGTCCTTGTGTTGACCTTGGATGCTAGATTCATCGATACGTGATACTATATCTGCGGTTTTTTTACGAATCAACTTGATGATTATCAAAGACTAATGGGATTTATTTGTTTTTCTTACGATAATGCTGGTTTTTACTTTAATTTTAAACAAAATAGCTTAATGAAATCTTATACCCCATGGATTTTCGGTATCGTTGTTATCTTGATGAACTATTGTGTCAATGCAACGACTTACCAATTACCGACCAATCCAGGCGACAATGTCGTAGAACTATACCCTAACGGAGATTCAACAGTCCGTATCGATCAAGACGAAACCTTACTGGATGTGGCGTTGCGCTATACCTTGGGACAAACTGAAATTATCAAGCTAAATCCCAAAATGGACCGTTGGTTGATAAAGAAAGGCCAGGTTGTGCGTTTACCCAACCGACGAGTGCTTCCTGATACGCCGCATGACGGTATCACGCTTAACATTTCCGAATTCCGCATGTATTTTTATCCGCCCGGACAGAAAGGCGAAGTGATGTCTTTCGCCCACGGTATTGGCAGGCAAGATTGGAAAACACCGTTAGGAAAGACCACCGTAATTCGGAAAATTAAAGATCCGGCGTGGCATCCTCCAGAATCGATCCGTCGGGAACATGCGGCTAATGGTGACCCTTTACCAGAAACTGTACCGCCAGGTCCCCACAATCCTCTCGGTACCCGTGCACTTTACCTCAACCTCCCGGGTGAATACCGGATTCACGGTACTGATGTCGATAAAATCTACGGTATTGGTATGCAGATTACCCATGGTTGTGTCCGTATGTATCCAGAAGATGTCGAGTCTTTATACGACCTGGTCCCTTTAGGTACACCGGTTTATTTGGTGAAACAGCCTATCAAAGTCGGCTGGCTGGATAATGTGCTGTATATCGAAGCTCATCCCGATTTGGAAGGTGAGGAGATGGGGCAGCAGCAGCGCTATGCGTCGGCGTTAAAGCTGATCCAAAAAGCTACGGGTGAAGACACGCCGGAAATCGATCAAAAAGCGCTGAACCAAGCTTTGACGGATTTGGACGGCGAGCCTGTCGCAATTTATGAGCGTGTGCCAGTTATTGAGGCGCCGCAAGCGTTTCCTGAAGAAAATGGAACAACCACCCAAGAAGCTACTCCCGACCCAAACACGAAAGGTTCTCCCGGCGGTTATTATCACGGGACGTGAGGGTTTTGTTTGGCTCTTTTTTATTGTGGTATTTCAATAGTATTTATTCGACTTTTTGGGCTTCTTTTTCCACAAAGGTAATATTTATACGCCATCATCGGTAAAGTCGATGCTGGCGTCGGTTTGTTCAGTAATGCTGCGGATTGTTACGCCGCCTTTACCGTTGACTTTCCGGATTACGCTTTGCTAATCGGAGTTACGAGGGCTAAAAACGGTAATCGCCAGCTTAGGTTTTGAGCCAATATGCATTAAATTACTTCTCCGCAGAACGACTTAGCTTTTCTTGTAACGCCGTTACTTTATCTTCTAATTTGTAACAACGTGCCATCGAGTTGTGCCATAGTTCTAACACCGAATTTAACATCATATGGGTAACCACTGAGTCATATGGAATAACATGATGACTATCGTAAGCTTGCTCTGGATTCATGCCTTTCTGAATAGCGAATACCTGCGCCGCCATGACTTGGTCTATCCCTAAAATATGGTAAGTTAACCACGAGGTGATAAAACTAATCAGTTTTTCCAGTCCCTCCTCTGCGGATAGATGAGTTCTTATACGTTCTATCTCATACATAAAAGAGTGATGTTCCATACGATGGATTTTGACATGTCTTGTATCTAACCGATACTCATCCATTAACCCTTCTTCTTCGGTGAAATGCTTTTCGGCATAACTGACCAATTGCTGTAGGGCGTCTTCAATCAATGCTTCACTAGGCTCTTTTTTTTGAAAATTATCCGCTAGTATGTTGAGTAAATCGAATAGCCTCTTGTGTTGAGTATCGACTAGTTCAATATTCGTAGCAAAACGGTATGTCCACGCTAACATGTAGT
>JBGAWU010000335.1:0-3362 GCA_044227425.1 Methyloglobulus sp. | reverse complement strand
ATTTACGAGCGCGGCGGTTACAATGGCGCTGACGACATTGTCGCCGCCGAATTCGTTAATCGCGGAAAAACGTTCCGTGCGGTTCGATATATTGACAAAGAAGGCTTTGCTAATTATTACACTCCGGAAGGCAATGCCTTGCAAAAGGCATTCTTAAGCACTCCTGTTGATTTTGCCCGCATTAGTTCGCACTTCGACCTTCATCGCAAACATCCTGTCTTAAATCGGATACGCGCACATAAAGGGGTCGATTACGCGGCAAGGACTGGCACCCCTGTTAAAGCAACCGGTGCAGGCGAAATTGCATTTATCGGTAGAAAGGGAGGATACGGTCAAGTTATTATCATCAAGCATGGCGACCGCTATGAAACGGTTTATGCACATTTATCCAGATTTAAACCAGGACTTAGCGAAGGCAGCCAGGTTCGCCAAGGCGAAATCATCGGCAATGTCGGCCAAACCGGCTTAGCGACAGGCCCACATTTACATTACGAATTCCGCATCGATGGAATACACCAAAACCCGTTGACTGCGCAAATCTCCAATTCAATTCCCGTCAGGAGCGTTGCAATGTCTGAATTCAAGTCGCAGATCCAAGATCCTTTGGACAAACTTAATATGATAAAAGCTAACTCCCTGTTTGCAAAAACAAATAGTTCTTACAATTATCAGTAGGTTTTAATAAAACCTAAATCTTAACAATAAAAAAACCGGACTTTGTCCGGTTTTTTTATTTTACGCCGCCTTTCCGTCAATCATCAGACAGAAAACGAAGAACCACATCCGCAGGTTGTTTTAGCCGTGGGATTGCGAATGACAAATTGGGCGCCAGAAACATCTTCTTTATAATCCACTTCGGCGCCTGTCAGATACTGAATGCTCATGGAATCGATCAAGACCGTGACTCCATCTTTTACTACACGGGTATCGTCCTCATTGACTTCTTCGTCAAAAGTAAATCCATATTGAAACCCCGAGCAACCGCCACCTGTAACATAGACCCGCAATTTCAGGTTATCATTGCCTTCTTCGGCAATCAATTCGCTCACCTTTGAAACTGCGCTGTCAGTAAAAATAATGGGTTCGACCATACTGTTATTTCACCAGAAAAATTAAATCCAAATCCATTATGAATATACCTAGCTCCCTAGTCAACTATTATGGGTACAATGCGACCGTTTTCAAGCCCTCGTCTTCCGAAAACGCAAACATCAGGTTCATGTTCTGAACAGCCTGCCCGGCGGCGCCTTTAACCAAATTATCGATAACCGACAAAACAACGATTGTTTTTCCGCCTTGTGGTTGATGCAGTGCAATCTGGCATTTATTCGACCCTCTGACATTGCGCGTATCGGGATGCGACTTCATCGGTAGCACATCCACAAACTGCTCATCGGCATAGCGTTTTTCATATAAAGCCTGTAGTTCAGCCAATTCGACTGTCTTATCCGTTAATTGACCGTACAACGTAGCATGTATGCCACGGATCATCGGCGTCAAATGGGGTACAAAAGTTAATTTGACCGAACTTCCGGAAACGGCATTCAAACCTTGCGTAATCTCAGGCAAATGTCGATGACCGTTAACCGAATATGCTTTAAAACTTTCGCCTGTCTCGCTCATCAAAGTAGCTAGCTCCGCTTTCCGGCCTGCCCCACTGACACCTGACTTCACATCGGCAATCAAATGGTTAACATCGACCAAACCCGATTCCAATAACGGCAAAAACCCTAACTGCACCGATGTAGGATAACAACCCGGGCAAGCAATCAACCGGGCATTTTTAATTGTAGAACGGTTAATTTCCGGCAAGCCATAAACGGCTTCCTCGATTAATTCTGGACAAGCATGCTCCATCCCGTACCAATGCGACCATTCGAAAACATTTTTCAATCTGAAATC
The DNA here is from genome assembly GCA_044227425.1 of Methyloglobulus sp. Classification (GTDB taxonomy): domain Bacteria; phylum Pseudomonadota; class Gammaproteobacteria; order Methylococcales; family Methylomonadaceae; genus Methyloglobulus. The sequence continues at coordinate 1,460 of JBGAWU010000335.1, read as the reverse complement.
GGCGGATAGATCGATAACCTTAACTCCCTGCTCCAGTAACGGTTTTGCCATCTGCATTGCCGTACCGTTCGGTGTGGCGAAAAACACTACATCGCACGTAGAAAGGGCTTTAACGTCCGGCTCGGAAAAAACAGCATCGACCATGCCGCGCAGGCTGGGATAAAGCGCGTCAACGCGCAGCCCGGCATCAGAGCGCGACGTTACCACACTCACTTCCACTTTCGAGTGCAACGCCAAAATCCTTAACAACTCAACGCCGGTATAACCTGTTCCACCGACAATTCCCGCACGAATCATCCCACAACCCATATCTGAAATTGAAAAAACTTGCGTATATAATACCTATTAACCCGGTTTTCCCATACAGAAGTTAAGCAAAGGCCGTAACCATGAAAGTTTTAGAAATTCAGTCAGGACAATTAGTACTTACGGAACGTGAAATTCCAATACCACAAGCGGGACAAATCCTGGTAAAAGTTGCCGCCGCCGGTATTAATCGTCCCGATGTCTTGCAGCGCAAAGGCATTTACCCGCCACCGTTAGGCGCATCGGACATTCCAGGCCTGGAAATTGCGGGTACAGTCGCAGCCTTGGGGGATAACACCGGATATCCGGCGATTGGCGACAAAGTATGCGCGCTGGTCACAGGCGGCGGCTATGCAGAGTATTGTCTTGCATCTGCCGGATTATGTTTGCCTATTCCCGAGAACATATCTTTTGTTGAAGCGGCAGGCATTCCGGAAACGTTTTTTACCGTCTGGAGTAATGTTTTCGACCGCGGACACTTAAAATCCGGCGAATCGCTATTAGTCCACGGCGGCAGTAGCGGTATCGGCACAACGGCGATTCAACTTGCCAAAGCTTTCGGGAGTAAAATAATCGTAACCGCAGGTTCTTTTGAAAAATGCCAGTTATGCCTTGACCTCGGTGCAGACGCCGCCATCAACTATCACGAACAGGATTTTGTAGCCGAAATCGCCAAAATTACCGGAAATGAAGGCGTTAACCTGATCCTCGATATGATCGGTGGCGACTATTTGCCGAGGAACCTGCAATGCCTAGCTACCGAAGGCCGCTTAGTGCATATTGCCGTCCAACAAAGCCCGAAAGCCACGATTAATCTCTGGACACTCATGTCGAAACGACTGACAGTAACCGGTTCGACTTTGCGATCCAGGAGCAACGCTTTTAAAACTGAAATTGCTCAAAATCTTCTCAAATATGTTTGGCCACTGTTGGAATCCGGACGTATCAAACCAATCATCCATTCAACTTTTAGCCTGAAAGATGCCGCTTTAGCGCATGACCTCATGGAAAGCAACCAGCACTTCGGCAAAATAATCCTGACGCTAGACACATGACATTTACAACACTGATTTCGTCCCAAGCTTTATATACGCGGTTAAATGCCCCTAACTGGACGGTTATCGACTGCCGGTTTTCATTGGCGGATACTGAAG
>JBGAWU010000334.1:0-3403 GCA_044227425.1 Methyloglobulus sp. | reverse complement strand
CTTGGTTAGCCATAATCATTTTGGTTGTGTCAACTTGAACTCCTAGTTTGCCGGACGGGTTTATAAATACCCTAAACATGGAGTTTTGATTGTTACCAAATTGTTGTCCTGATGGCCAAAGATAACGTGGACTCAAGCGGGGAGTTGTTTGTATCCATACGCTAAAAGTCCTGTCACTGTAGCCGGTCGTCGGGGTAATGCCGCTGTCTACTAGCTGGGTTGTCAATTTGCCATCAAAATGTGCAGCCTGGCTTAACTTGCCCAGAGGGATTTGGGTGACGTTGGTGTTTTTTGCGTTGTAGTTAACACCGAAGCCTCCGTTGTTTGTGACCCATGTTGAGATATCCCCATCGAAGGTATAGTGAATTTGTAAGCTATACGGGTCAACCGGTTTTAATGCCAGGCCAGTTGATGAAATTTTCGGTGTCGGTAGGGATTTGTCGATAACTAATGTGCTGTCTTTGACTAACGTGGAATTGCCGTTAATATCGGTAACTATGCGATGTAGTTCTAGTTGGATGCTATTCGAAAAAACACGCCCGACCAAAAAACCGAAATTTCTTCCGCCGACATGAGCGACCTGGACAAGGTCGGGGATACCCCACGTATCTCTATTTACCGTAACGTTATGCACTTCGCCAGCAAAGTAGAGGTCGACTTTATGTTTGCGCAGCACTTTCCAGAAATCCGATGTATTAAAGTTTTCATGGAACATATTGCTCGATGCAAGCGCGCGCACTGGTGTTAAAACAGGGGTATGTCCTTGTACAAGAATAAATTTTATGGTTGGATCGAGTCGAGCCGCCGCAAGTAGATTATCAAGCCAAGTTAAATGTCCGTCGTCATAATGCATGGTCACTTCTACTGTTCCACGGCGTCCGATGACTGTGGCTGGATTTTTTTGCTGAAAGAGATCAACCGAGACGACCAGCAAATTTCCTGTTTTAACGGCATACGATGTATTTTGATAGGGAGTACCGAGTGGGTGCATTGGTATACCGCCGAGAGTGCCATTGAACCTGGACGTGCCGTCTGGATTGGTCGTAAAGTGTTTGGCGAAGGCTTCTTTAAAATACGGCACGGTTTCTGACCGGACGCCCAAGGGCCAATCATTGTCACCGATTTCGTGGTCGCCCACCGCTATATAATAAGGGGTCAGCCCTTTTTGCGTTAATAGGTTAGTGAGCGGTGTATAAGCTATATTTGCACAACCGAGAATAATGTCCCGTAGGGTGCCGGCAGGGGCACAAAGCGCCTTATACTTCGGGTCCCACCAATGTTGGCCTCCCAGGTCGCCATCTATTAAAATAAATGCCGGTTGAAATTGAGCCATGCTGTCCATGAAAAAATTGATTTTCGTTAGCCAATTCGGATCAGCAGGCGGTGGTTCTATAAAATAATCGACAAAATGGGGGTCGGGGGCACTGACGAAAACGAGTGGGACTTCTGCTTTACCTGGCAACGGGGTTGTTATCAAGAATGCACTGAATATCAGCGAAGATATGCTTGAACTAATTAATAAGAGTGATTTTGAAAGTAGATTGGTCTTTTTCATGGTTTACTCCTGCAATTGCAAAAGAACATAAAGAGATATTGAGCCAATGTCGCTGTAACAATGTACTAAGCCACAATATGGTAATGGGTTGAGGGCACTGTTGGATTTGACGGTCTGCCGGGACGAATGTCATAAATTCGTTCCACTACGTATTTAGGGACGAAATATGGCTTTCTCGGCGATTCTAACACTATAACTAAGTTTATAAAAGAGCTGAATTCGTCCTATGTAATGCCTGTTTATTATTAATGGGCAACCTGTTAACCCATCTCAGTTGTAATGGCTTTATTGAGCAGCGATGGTATATCGTGAATTAAATTTGATAGGGTTGCATGCGCTGTAGTATTTTGATTGCTATAGAAAACTTGAAGAAATACAGGCTTATTTTACAAAATGCGTGTGTCAATTATGTCAAATACTAGGTTCTTACTGCTAGTCGCTTTAATGGGTGGCCTGTTGCAAAACCAAGCCAAGCTAAGGCACTGGCTTAACCCTCCGCCGCCTATCGTTCAAGGTGATAACAAGGTCGTCCTGTATTCAACCGTCTGGTGTGGATACTGCGCCAAAACTCGCGAGTATTTTGCCGATAATCATATCGAGTATCAGGATATTGATGTTGAAAAAACTGAGGAGGGCAGAATAACTTATCAGAAAATGGGGGCCAATGGCGTCCCGATAATTGTCATCAATCGAGATACGATAATTAGAGGGTATGATCCTGACGAAATCGCGATGGCGTTGGAAGTGAAATGAGATTTGGCAGTATCCGCCATCGCCCGCAACTGGAACAACGTTAGCGATTCTTACCAAATAAACCAAATAAAAAGGGCTAAATCACATGAGTTTCCAGAGAACGGAGAAACAATGGGAAAAATTCCCATTGATTCTCGCCGCTGGTTACCATAGCGGTCAATTCAACGCCGGATTCCGTCTGAAATAGCCGTAAGGGATGAGCCTGAACGCCAATAGGCTTTCATTGTTCATGACCGGATATTGTTCGATATCGGGAATATGCGTCAATCCCGCAGTTACCCACAATACCAAGTCAGTATCCACCAAATTTTCTTGGGTGGAGTATTGTGCCAGTCCTTCGCCTGCCAAGCCTTGGTTGGGGTAATCGCCGGCGGCATAAAGCTCACTGCCTTGATATTTAGTGACCCAAAGTGGGTATTCGGTAAATTCGGCGCGTTTGCGGGCAGGAAAAGATTTGTCTGCATAAGGGACTGCGGTGTCACCCAAGGCCACGGTGTAACCGGTTGGTAATCCCAGTCCGTTTTTGTTGTCGCTGCTAAACACTTTCCAATTACGTGCCTTGGCAATGTTGATCTGGCGTTTTGCCTCAGATTCCGTGTTGAGCAGGGTTTCTTCCGCGACAAATGCATTGTCAAAGGGGCTTTCTTTGGCTTCGACATTGCTCTCGCTGATGCGGTTCGAAGTTCCGTCAATATCCAGGTCAACACGGAAATTGAAGAAATGCTGATGGTTTGGGGCTGCGACCAAGGCTGTGCCTCCCGCCAATGATTTAGCGACATCGACGACATGACCGTATTGCGCACCTTCTTCGGCGCTGATAACGCCTTGGTTTAAAGTGGTTCCGGTGGCGTCAACCCGCACTTCCAATTCGCCGCTGGTATGGAAAATATATTGTACGGCGTAGATATAATTGCCTAGCCACGAATTTGAGGTGAGTACCAGCTCCCGCGCTTCACGCCGTTCTTGTGCAATTGTTGTTGGGTCAACCCGTTTCCATAACAAGCCGCCATTACGTTCATACAAACCGACCGCATTCGGGTAAACAAAAGAGCCACCGACATCATCCGCAATACGTGCATTAAAAAAAGTTGCATT
>JBGAWU010000333.1:0-3410 GCA_044227425.1 Methyloglobulus sp. | reverse complement strand
TTCGTTCACCGAGGCTTTAGCGCTTTATGATAAAGGCCAAACATTTCCAGTTAACCTTGATCCTGCGCTTTCAGAAAATCGAAATTATCATATTAATAATAAAAATATTATTTCTGGCTATGGCCGAATTAACGGTGCTAATTTTCGCGGGTTTCGATTTAATCCTGCAACGGGAGTAACTACCATTTTGAATCCATTGCCTTCGGAACCTCATTCATGGGTCATGGATATCGACAACAGTGGCAACGTGTTGGGTTATTCATTTAATTTCAACAGTATAGAACGTATCGGCGTTTGGGATAAAAACGCTATTTTCAAAACTTATTTTGTTGAAGGCATCCCGGAGTTTCCTACAATCAGCAATAATTTGTTATTCAACGACGAAAATCTAATTGTGATTACCGATGTTAGAAGCCCGCCAGCCGAAAGCGGTTTTTCGTATGTCATACCTAAGCCTGGGGTGCGTATAAATTTGGCAGAGCTAATTGTGAATTTGCCGATCGATCACTCCAAGAAATTTGTTGTTCTGGATATGAATAATCGCGGTGATATGTTGAGTACAGATCAGCAGGGTTTTGTATTGTTGAAACGTATTGAAGATTAAGATCAATGATATCAGATTGAAAAACACCTAAGCGCGGGTAACTAAGTTGTTTTTTAATATATGTCATTAAAATACGTAACTATTTATATGCTTCTTAATAAATTAGTTTTTCGTAGGGTGCATTTACTGAATCAGTCATTCGCTTCGCCGGAACTGCTATGCGGACAAATTTACCCAGCCGGACGATTATGACTATATCTGCCCTTTACATCCGTATATGAAAGGCAAGATAAGGGTGTACTAAATTTCTGGAGTACCGGTTGCAATGGTTAATCCATCATATTGGTGTCAAACACCAAGGAAACATGCGATGAACGACGATGGGATCTTTGGCTATAAAACAGGATCTTCAACAGATGATTTGTTGCCTTACCGCTATAAAATCCTGCAACGGCTATTAGAAAATAAAAGCGGTTTGAGTATTGAAAGCATTGCAACCCAGTTGACGATTTCCCGTGCGGCGGTCCAACAGCAGTTTCGGGGCTTGGAAAAGGAGGGCTTGATAAAAAAACACGACCAAATGAAAACCAACGGTCGGCCATCAACGCGCTATGTATTAACTGATCGAGGTATTGGTTACTTCCCTAAACATTATTCAGGGCTTACCGCTTTGCTCATACAGTCATTAAAAGACGAAATGGGTTCTGAACAGTTAATTGACTACCTCAAAAAACTTGGGGTTAAGCTGGCAAAGACTTACCGTCCCCGCTTTGTCGATAAGTCCAAGCATGAACAGGTAAAAGCCCTGGTCGAATTGATGCAGGAGATGGGATTTCACGCAAATATTGGCAATGCAGTCCAAGCAGAAGATACGGAAATTCGTGCCTACAACTGTATTTACAATGATGTGTCACACAAATTTCAGGAAGTATGCGCCTTTGATACGGCTTTCATACAAGAATTATTATCAGATTTCAAGGATCAGGAAATTACGCTTCATAATTGTATGGCAAAAGGCGATGGGTATTGCTGCTTTAAACTGAGGATTGAAAATTAGTGCAGGTGAAGTTAAATAAAATATTTGATTTAAAGCAAAAAAGTTATATCTAAGATAAATAGCAGTGAGATGCGTCTTACATCCTAAAAGTAGCTATAGTTTCTGTAGGTCTTCACTAAATCAGAGGAATGTTCATGAATGCAATAGAACAGCCGGAAACGAGTGAAATTGGGGTTTATATCCAAAAAGCCCGTGCTGCCCAACAAAAGGTCGAAAATTATAGCCAAGGGCAAGTCGATGAATTAGTGACGGCGGTGTGTTGGGCAATCGTTCGTGAAGACCGGGCCAAAGAATTGGCAAAACTGGCAGTCGATGAAGGCGGTTTCGGCAATTACGAGGATAAAGTGAGCAAAATCCGCAACCGTTGCATGGGTACGTTACGTGATATGCAGACGGTTAAAACGGTCGGGAGCGTGGACACTTTTCCGGAAAAAGGGTTGATTAAAATCGCCAAACCTGTCGGCGTTGTCGCCGCCCTGATTCCGACCACAGGGCCGGACGCCACTCCACCCTTAAAAACGTTGTTGGCCTTAAAAGGCCGTAACGCCATCATCATAGCCGCGCATCCCCGGACGCAACTTACGACCGAATTGACGGTGAAATATATGCGCGAAGCTTGCGAGCAGGTGGGGGCGCCGGCGGATTTAGTTCAGGTTATAGCAAAGCCGTCGCTGGCGAAAACCCAGCAATTGATGCAGCAAGCCGATTTGATTGTCGCGACCGGCGGCGCGGCGATGGTGAAAGCGGCTTACAGTTCCGGGACGCCCGCTTATGGCGTTGGGGTCGGTAATTCGGTGCATGTGGTGGATGAAACGGCAGATCTGGACGATGCCGCTAATACGATTGTTGTCGCCAAGAAATTCGATTACGCGACCAGTTGCCTGGCTGATAATTCGGTCATTGCGCATGACGCCATCTATACGGGGCTGATTGGACGCTTGCAAAAATTAGGCGCTTATCTTTGCAGTGCCGATGACAAAACTAAACTGCAACAATTGATGTGGCCCAGTCCCGACAATCACATACCCTGTGTTGAAGTGATCGCCAAGTCCCCATTCCATATCGCAAAGTTGGCTGGTTTCAGCGTTCCGGACGATTGTACTTGCCTTATCGTTGAAGAAACCGGCGCGGGGCCGAGTTATCCTTTTTCGGGGGAAAAACTATCGTCTGTACTAGCGCTTTATCGTTACGAAGGCAGCATAGACAATGCCATAAACCAGGTGAATACCATTACCGGCTATCAAGGCCAAGGTCATACCTGCGGTATCCATACCAATGATGACGGACATGCCTTGGCGCTGGCGATGCAGACAAAAACCGCGCGGGTTATGGTCAATCAAAGTTTAAATGAAGGTGCAGGCAGCCCGCGTAACGGATTGCCTTATACCCTAAGCTTAAGTTGCGGCACTTGGGGTGGGAATATAACGACGGAAAACGTGAATGCCCGCCACATGATTAATATCACCTGGGTTTCGAGACCGATTCAACCGAGACCGCTGGATGAAAACAACCTGTTCGAGAGCCATTGGCAAAAATACGGTCAATGATTTTTATAAAAAAATACGGTTTAACTTATTATTTTTTATAAGTTAATTTAAATATTGCCGAGAGAGGGTAAAAGAACGAATGCCGGTCTATTTAATCAAATGCAACAAATGTGACCATGAATTTAAAGGCTTGGTATTGGCCCATACTCAAGCGCCGAAAGAGTGGGTTTGTTCCCTGTGTGGTAGTCATGAAGCCAAGCCGGTTCAAATATTCGACGATGTACATCCGTTGGAGAGCGACCATGGTGCAGGTTGCCCGTGT
>JBGAWU010000332.1:0-3410 GCA_044227425.1 Methyloglobulus sp. | reverse complement strand
GCGAAAAAATTGCCGAAATCATTATTACCAGCGCTAATAAACGGCTGAAAGCCAATAAAGCGATCATCCGCAAAAAAATTACCTCAGGCCCCGCATTACCTGGAAAACTGGCTGATTGCTCGGCACAAGATATTGCGAGGACAGAATTATTTTTAGTGGAAGGCGATTCGGCGGGTGGGTCGGCGAAACAGGCGCGCGATCGAGAATATCAAGCCATCATGCCTTTGCGCGGTAAAATTTTGAATACATGGGAAGTCGAGTCTAATCAGGTAATGGCTTCCCAGGAAGTCCACGATATAGCCGTGGCGTTGGGAATAGAGCCGGGTTCCAATGCCCTGCAAAACCTGCGTTATGGGAAAGTCTGTATCCTTGCCGATGCCGATTCGGATGGAAGCCATATCGCAACCTTAATCTGCGCTTTGTTTTACCAGCATTTCAATGCGTTGGTTGTCGCCGGCCATGTTTTTGTGGCTATGCCGCCGTTATACCGCATCGATGCCGGAAAACGGGTATTTTATGCGCTGGACGAAGCCGAGCGGCAAGGGGTGCTGGACCGCATCAAAGCGGAAAAAATCAAAGGCGCTATCACCGTGCAACGCTTTAAAGGCTTGGGCGAAATGAACCCGTCGCAATTACGCGAAACCACCATGAATCCAGATACCCGGCGTTTGGTGCAACTATCTATCGAAACCAGCGACGATACCCGCGGGCAATTGGATCTGCTGTTAGCCAAGAAACGTGCGTCCGACCGTAAAATTTGGTTGGAAACAAAAGGAAATTTGGCGGATATTGTTTGATTGCCACTTTTGCTTTACCGTTAAAACGGTTGCGCATTCAAGCAAAATATTCGATACTCCAAGTTTTGATAACAATAATACTGCCGGATTTTACTACTCACGATTGGAGAAAAAGAGTCTATGAATAAATCAATATTGCTGGGTCTGGCCTTGTGCGCTATCTCCCTGAATTCATTAAACGTCCTCGCAGCCAGCGACGATCAATATCCCGCCTCGAATTTTCAGCCCAAAGTAACCTATATCGATGAAAGCGCAGTACAAGCGCAACCATCGGCTAACGACGATAAATATCCGGCGGCTAATTTTCAGCCTAAAGTGACCTATATCGACGAGAGCGCCGCAGGCAGTGCGCAAGTTGCTGCTGTGGACGAAAAATACCCTGCTGCAAATTTTCAGTCGAAAGTGATCTATTCTGACGAATCGGCAAGTTCACCATCCACACCGGAAGCCGCAGATCAATTCGATCCCAAATACCCTGCGGCTTATTTTAAGCCTAGAGTCATTTTTCCTTAATCCCATCTATATTAAGGTAGTACCCAAAGGGGAGTTCCGGTCCGCCAGAACTCCCTTTTTTATATTCGCGCCCCTAGGCTAACTAATAAACTCAGCTATTATTAACGGCGATGGCTTGGGCTGAAGCGGGTTAAGTTGCAGCTTAAGGCATCGAATAAGTACCGTAGCTTTCAGTTAAATGTCCTATTTTGCTCAAATTAATACCAAAAGGTTGAATTAAAAATGAACAGAAAACCCAAAAGAACTCAATGCATCTTCGCGATAGGTTTCTTAATCACGGTCTTTAGTACTTCGGGCTTTGCGATTACTTACGGGGTAGTGGATGGCGACAAACACCCTGAAGTCGGTGCTTTACTCGACACTGACCAAAACGGGAATTTATACGCTTTTTGCAGCGGCACGTTGATCAGTCCAACCGTCATGCTAACGGCTGCCCATTGCGCTCCGGTTAGCCCAAATGTGAACGTTACCTTTGATCCAGTTGCAAAAAATGCCACAACAGTCTATACCGGACATTTTGAAGCACATCCCGACTACAGCCCCGCCCAAAACGATCCGCACGATATTGCGGTTATCGTATTCGATTCACCTATTTTGGGCATTACACCTGCTAAATTACCAACACAGGGTGTTTTCGATACGCTAAAGGATAACGGCTTATTGAAAGGCACACATTACACCGCCGTCGGTTACGGCGGGCAGGAACGCAATTTCGACGGCCAAGGCAAACCCATTATCGCCTATGAAGATACCCGCGAATGGTCGGTACAGTCCTTTAATGCGCTGAATAAGGCGTGGTTGCGTTTGTCGCAAAATCAAGCAACCGGTGACAGCGGCGCCTGTTACGGCGATTCCGGCGGTCCCAACTTTACCGGCAGCGGCGACAATGAAAGTACCGTCATCGCAGGAACAACAATAACTGGCGACATGCAGTGCGTCGCGACCAATGTGATTTACCGGCTGGATACCCAGTCGGCGCGGGATTTTTTGCAAGGTTTTGTTACGTTGCCGTGAAGTTATAAATTAGCCATCTCTCATATTGATTGGTTCTTAATAAATAGACTAAACTAGTTTGGTCTATTTATGAGATGTCCAATATGACAACCGTTAACTTATTTCACGCTAAAACCCATTTATCAAAACTGGTCGATCAGATCGCTTCCGGCAAAGAAAGCGAGGTCGTAATTTCGCGCAATGGTAAGCCGGTTGCCCGGATGGTGCCGATTAACCAGAACAAGGATATTTCTCGCCGGATCGGTATTGCCGAAGGTGAATTTACTGTGCCGGAAAATATTGATGGTGCGAACGAGGAAGTCGCCAAACTGTTTTATGGGGATTCTGGCAACGATGCGTCTGCTGCTTGATACTCAAATTGCCTTATGGGGATTGACGAACGATCACCGTTTAACGAGCAAAGCCAGAAAACTGATTTTAGAGCCTGAAAACGATGTTTTCATTAGCGTGGCATCATTATGGGAAATTGCCATTAAATACAGTCTAGGCCGAGGTGATATGCCCGTGTCGGGAAGTCGGGCATACGAGTTATTTTTGGCGGCGGGGTATCAGGTTTTAGCTATCCGAGCTTCACATGCCATCGCAGTAGAATCCCTGCCATCCATCCATAACGACCCTTTCGATAGGATACTCATCGCCCAGGCCTTAAGCGAACCTATGCGCTTGGTTACGCATGATCGCACTGTAGCGGGTTACAGTGACAGTGTTATTTTTATTTGAGTCGAGTTTGTTATGCAATACTTAAAGCAGTTGCTAATCTTCTTTGTGCTTCATTGAATTTAATCTCACAGATATATAATTATGATCAAAACAGTAAGATTTAAAACCTTAGAATGTACGCAAAATGATAAAACATTTTATGTTTCAATTCTCCCAAATGATGTTTTGAAAGCTATTTGCTTTGTATCACGAAGAGATGAAGATTCCGAAAAAGGTTTTCAAAGAACATTGAACGAGTCAAGAGCAAAAGATATAGCTCGATATCTAGACGAAGTAAAAGGTATTATTCCTTCTGCTTTAATACTAAGTGCCCAAGAAAATGCAAGGTTTGGTATTGATTCGGGAAAAAACGAAATCTCCTTTGTA
>JBGAWU010000331.1:0-3410 GCA_044227425.1 Methyloglobulus sp. | reverse complement strand
TATTGGTATAACTTAAACCCACATCCGCCGTGGTCAGTTTCTGATTGAAATCCATTCGCCCGCCCAGATTCACAAAGCGGGATTCGTAATCACGTTCGCTAGAAATGCCGCCGCCAAGGTTAAGAGCCGCCTCATCCCAATTGTAACTGAGGTTGAAATCGCCCTGTTGACGGTTTTCCGGAGACGCATAAGACATGACATGGGCAACGCGATCCTTGGCAAACACAGGCATGCCGGTATTCGGATCGTTGCCCTTAACAAAATACAGATTACCCTGCCTATCTGTGTAAGCTCGACTCCCGGTGGCATAGGGCGAAGCGCCCGTCAGGATCGGCTGTCCCTGCTTATCGTAACCTAAAGCAAAGGCACGGCTTGCAGTGGTTTGCTCCGGCGCACTGCCAATGGGTGTGGCGCCCGACCAAGTATCTTCCGTAAAGTTAAAGGCAAACTTTATGCGATCTGTCAATGAGATCCTGCTGCTGCCGTGAATGCTGTCTACTTCAATAGGATTGCGTACTTTGGGGATCGTGTAACGCGATTGTTTATCCCCTGCTTCGTTATAAAGCCATTTATTCAGGCTGGTGCGGTGGCCTTCCTGGTAGTGGCTATATTGGAAGTCCACACTGTCGCCGTCATCGGCAATTGCTACGGGAGGCAATATTCCGGGTAAAACCAGCGCGGCGGCAGTTAGTGATTGTAAAAAAGTTGCCTTAAAAATTCGTTTGTTAGTCACATACACTTGACATGTAACGTTGAATTGATGCTTTTTTTCCATAAAAAGGATTTAAATGTATGCCAAATTTTTCGGCGAGCTTCAGAAACATCGAAAACTGTAAAGACGAAATCTTTACAGTTTCTTGATCTTGCTAAATTAAAAGCGGGTAACTCCAAATGGAGTTACCCGCCTTCTTTTAAAATGCCTAATTAGGTCAAGAAATGCACCTTAGGCTATTGATTGATGATCAAGTGAATATCACCTGGAGCCGGAGATACAGGGCCGCCTGCACCTACCGCGTCATCGGCATCATTTATGACTTCAGTAGTTCCCGTATGAACGCCTGCATTATCTTGACAATGAAATGAGAGTCCGTAAGTTTTAGCAACAGCATCAGTATGGTCTACAACTATTGTGTAGACTCCTTTCCCTCCTGTTAAGGTAGTCGTTTGGGCGGCTACAGCGCCAGGAACAGCGCAGGTCGCGAGATTGATAGTGCCGCTATTTGTATTGTCTGTAATCAATGCGCTTGGATTATATCCAGGCTTCGCGATTTGAGCCCTTACTGTTCCGGCCGTTTGGTTATTGACACTTACCTGCAATTTAGTCGAAGCCGCATCGCATTGGACTTGATAGACATCGTCATTGGAAGCGGCGGCGGCAACAGACGAGCCATTAAAGCAATGAGCTGAAACCATTCCGGAGAAAGATGAAATAGCAAGCGCTAACAGTTTAAATTTTAGTGTTTTATCAAATAACATTTAAAATAGTCCTCGCGGAATTACCCGCATTTGTTGTAAATATCGATAGCTTTTTTATTAAAGCTACCGAGCTTCAGGAGTGAAAGCTGATACCTTTCACTCCTTTTTTCTCGTTACTGATATTTCAATAGCAAGAAATCGAAACCTCCCTGTTAGTTTTCATCACAAATAACATTCACTGGACATGTACTTATTCAATGATTTTCCCCATTCCAATAGGCTTTCAATTTGTTGACTGATACAAATTCATTCGGTTTTTTCTTGTTGATGGCTTATGGTTTCGATTTTCGAGGTTGCCAAATTGCGGATGGCCGGATCGCTGTCATTTAGAGCTATCCTTAACAAATCCGGATCATTTAGATTACTAATGACGGCCATTTTTACATCAGCATTTATATCTTTCAGGGCATCAACAATTTCTGGCTCTACACGTCGACCTTCACGCTGCATCAAACCGGTTATGGCCTGAATTCTTATATTTGGATCCTTATCCTTGGTTGCAAAACGGAGCGTTTCATTTACTTTAGGATCATCTTTTAACCCGGCCAAACCCAAATTGGTCAACGCCATTCCTCTTTCACTCGGATCTTTAGACTTAGCCTCAATTAGCCAACGCTCAGTTTGTTCTATTTCTTCCTGATTCGGTTCAGAATTTAACGGTTCTTGTTCAGGAGTTTCTAGTTCTTTTGATAGCTTTATAGGAACGATGGACTTTGCCTGGCAGCTCCCCACGCTCGAACCCAATAACCAGAACTCGGCAGGTTTATTTTTTTGCGCTTTGTGCGCGACCAAGCCAATCTGCTTTGCCACCAGACAGTCCATGACTTGCCCGACATCGGCGCCGACGCAGGTAGCCGTTACCGGCGCTTCCGGCAAGACGGAATAGTGGATGATTGCACCGGTTTTATCGGCGATTTGTTTCAGGATTTGCCCTAACGGTGATTCTCTGGCTTCCAGTTGAACCATCGGGTTAGGTGACCGGCTTACTTTAACCTGGATAATGCCTGTTGCGATTTTATCTGCCCCTTCCACATAAGCTAAGCCGAATGCCCAAAATACGGCTAAGCAAACGGGCAAACAATACGCAATAAGGCTGTTAATCGGTCGCTGCCGAATTAGCCTACGGTTGGTATTGGAAATGTGGTGTTGCGTTAAAAACAAAAAACTTCCTAAGACCTTTATTATTATAAAGTTATATGTTTAAACCCAGCCTAATCACCTTCCCAAAAAGCTTGCGGGCAGGAACGCTACCCGCAAGAGAGAGGAAGGGGCAACTTATGCAAGGATTACAAAATGCATAAGAAAGCCGAGACAAACAACCGTTAAATCTCCAGCATTATTAAGCACTATCCATGCCAAATACACAGGATGATTTAAGGAGGTTGGGCATTTACGACTAAAGCAAACTAACATATTGATTTATTTGCATAATAACGATTAGGTCAGTTGCTTTAGCGGCCTCAAAGCAAATTGTGGAAATGAACCCAATTTAGCAAATTAGAAAACACGTTAATTTTAAAGTGTGTCATATCACACACTTTTGGAATCTTTTGCTGCCCCTGAAAACCGTGCCAAATGCGGCTTAACGGGAAAACTGTGTCATATGGCACAGCAGGGTGTGGCATATGACACAGTGTTTTCGTATGTCCGTCGGCTAATTTTCGAGATCGCCCATTTATTTTGGAGAACCCGAATAAATCTCGAGCCATTCCAGAAAGAAATACAGGGAGTGGGCGATATTTGTTTGTGCCGGAATTACCGAAACTAAAAGGAAATTCAGCGCATTCACAGATTCCATAATGCCTGAAATTATCCGCCCATGTTTTTTACTGAATGCTTGTAAAGTTAACGTTATAAATATGACATAATTACGGTCATTTATGCGATATTCACCGGTTTAAAGAATTATTTCACGGACAGAATTTAATAATATG
>JBGAWU010000330.1:0-3429 GCA_044227425.1 Methyloglobulus sp. | reverse complement strand
CCATGGCGTTCGAGTAATGCACTGAAACGGCTGAAAAAACAAAAACAATCAAGATTAGTTTTATGATCCGCATGATTTTTTATTCGATATAAAACATGTGATGATTAAAAAACAAACTTAACAGATGAAGATTAATACCAGATGAATAGGTTTAATTGCATATAATCCCATTAATTAAGTTAATGCCAAAAATAAGTGTCATTTGAAGCGGTTTTTATTTCTCCCATCCCAATACTGGGTAGCCAATGCTTGCGCTTCTCCTTGGCTTTCTGCTTTTCCCAGCAATTTCAGGGTAACCGAAGCAGTACCGATAACAGAAGCCTCGGCAAATTCATCCTTGACTTTCCCTTGCCATAGCAGGGCAAGCAGGGAAGGCTCCAGGGCTTCAGGCCTAACATGGCGATGAGCAAAAAGTGCTGGCCAGATTTCATCGGTCAATTCGCCATTATGGACGCTTTGTACTAGACAATCCATATCGGGATTACGTTCCGTTTCCCCGCCTTCGCCTTTCAATACCGACATATGAGGTTGTTGCAACAACGCCGCCGCCTGTTGATGAGCCGAACGGTACGATGGATGAAAGATGCCTTGAATGCTGTAGCGGGCATTGAAAGGATTTAACAACCTCACCAAGGTATGTACTGGTGAACGTAACCCCAAAATTGGTCTCAAATCAATGATTTTTTGCAATTGCGGACAGAATTGTTTTAATTCAAGATAACTGAACCGTTCTGACTGCAATTGCTGTTTCGCATGTCCAACCGAATTTGCCGGTTTTAGACCCAATGCAGACAATGCCGATTCGGTATATAGCCGATTTGACGCCGGACCTTCCGCGCCGTGCATAAACACACCGGTTCCATTCTCGGCCAACAGCAGTGCCGATAACAAAAACCAGGGCAAATGCCGCCTTTTTCCGGCATAAGTTGCCCAATCCAGGTCGACCAAACTGCAGTTGACCGTCAAATTACAAGCTTCCCGCGCGGCTTGCACGAATCCGGCTAATTCTTCCGGCGTTTCTTCCTTGACCCGCATCAGCATCAAAAAAGCGCCCAATTGTTCGGGCAGCACTTCATCGTCCATGATCATCGTCATGGCACGATAGGCTTCATCCTGCGTCAGCGACCGCGAACCTTTTTTTCCTTTGCCTACGATGCGGATAAATTCCGCGAATGGATGTTCGGGCTTATCGGTAGCGAGATGATGGGAAAACGTCATAAAACCACTTTAACGTAGTGATCGATCAACAATGCGGCAAACAGTAAAGTGATATAAACAATGGAAAACCAGAACGTTTGCATCGCGGTTTTGACATCTTTGCGCCGGAACATCAAATAAACAAAATACAGGTAACCGGCGTTCAAGAGTTGGGCAACCACCAGGTAAATCCATCCCGTCATGCCAATGGCGAATTGGAATAAAGTTAACGCGACGAGAAGCACCGTGTAGAGCAGGATTTGCACATGGGTGAAATCGATACCGTGAGTGACCGGCAGCATAGGAATATCCACCGAGGCGTATTTTTCGTGCCGGGCAATGGCTAACGGCCAAAAATGCGGCGGCGTCCACACGAAAATAAGTGCGACCAGCAATAAGGCATAGGGATGGATTTCGCCGGTAATCGCCGTCCAGCCCAGTAAAGGCGGCGTGGCGCCGAACGCGCCGCCGATCACGATGTTCTGCGGCGTGGCGCGCTTGAGCCACAAGGTGTACAGGAAAGCGTAACCAAATAGGGATAGAAAGGTTAACACCGCCGTCAACACGTTAACCTTGTAGACCAAAATCAGCATGGATAGTATGCCCAGAACAGCAGCAAACGCCAGCACCTGGATCGGCTGCAAATGATTTTTCGGCAGCGGACGGTGCGGATTCAGCACGGTATCGATACGCCGGTCGATCAAATGGTTAATCGCCGCCGCTGATGCCGCCGACAAGGCAATGCCTAACAAGCCGTAGCCCAGCTTATCCAGCGGCGGCAAGCCCGGAACGGCAAGCAACATACCCACCAAAGCCGTGAACAACATCTCGAAAACGACGTTGATTTTGCACAGCTTGAGGTAGGTTGTCCAGGAGGTAGGATCCTTTAAAGTTTCTGTCGTCATTTACCCGGAATAATTTTTAGTGAATCAGTTATTAATGCGATGGCTTAGGTTGAGATAGCTTATCAAATCCCAAAACGAAGGTTTTTCTCGGCTTATGTTCATGAGTCTATCAGAACCGACAAATGCTTGGGAAATTGCCTATATGGCCATGCCTTGTGTCTTGTTGTTTGATTATCCTATAGAATACAGTGAACCATTGATTATTCAAACAGTCCGACGCGCTAACATAAATAACAAAGAGGGAGTTATGAACGCAAGATTACTGTGTGCGGCATTTTTGTGCCTGCCGATGCTGCCCGCCCATGCGGAACCTAAAGCCACCGAACACGTCCTGCCTAATGGCCTGAAAGTGCTGGTGAAGGAAGACCACCGTTCGCCGGTGGTGGTTTCGCAAGTTTGGTACAAGGTCGGATCAAGCTACGAGCCTGGTGGCATAACCGGCGTTTCACATATGCTGGAACACATGATGTTTAAAGGCACAGATAAACATGCCGTGGGCGAATTTTCCCGGATTATTGCTGAAAACGGCGGCGACGAAAACGCCTTCACCGGCCAGGATTACACCGCTTATTTCCAAACCATGGCTGCCGATAAACTGGAAGTCAGCATGGAACTGGAAGCCGACCGGATGCGTAACCTGCATTTATTGCCGGAAGAATTGAAAAAGGAGCTTCAGGTCGTTACCGAGGAACGCCGGATGCGCACTGAAGACAATCCGCAGGGCAAAATGAACGAGCATTTCAATGCGATGGCTTACAGTAACAGCCCCTATAAACACCCGGTCATCGGCTGGCCTGCCGACATTGCCAATTACACGGTGGAAGACCTACAAGCCTGGTACCAGCGCTGGTATGCGCCGAATAACGCCACTTTAGTCATTGTCGGCGATGTAAAAACGCCGGATGTGTTCGCAATGGCGGAAAAATATTTCGCCCCGCTCAAAACCAGCGATATCAAACCCATCAAACCGCAAACCGAAATCGAACAGCTTGGCGTCCGTCGGATGACTGTCAAAGTGCCAGCCAAACTGCCGTCTATGGTTATGGGGTATAAAGTCCCTTCCTTAAAAACCGCCGAGAACGAATGGGAAGCTTATGCGCTGGAAGTACTTGCCGGTGTCCTTGATGGCGGCAACAGCGCCCGCCTGACATCCGGGTTGGTCAGGGGAAAACAGATTGCTGTTTCGGCAGGCGCGGGTTATGGCCTGACTTCGCGTTTAGCCGATCTCTTCGAACTGGAAGCGACGCCCGCCGAAGGAAAAACATTAGCGGATATGGAGAGCGCATTAAAAGCGGAGGTCGTAAAGCTGCAAAATACTCTAGTTAGC
>JBGAWU010000032.1:0-11809 GCA_044227425.1 Methyloglobulus sp. | reverse complement strand
AGACTGGTAAGGCCAGCCAGACCAAGTTCCAGCAATTTATTGTCGCCGGGTACTTGTCCGTCCGGCGTGAGCTTATCAATAACTTGCGGCAATAAGGCTGCCAGCGATCCTGCAACATTATTAGTATCAATACCTGCTTGTTGCGCGAGTCCTTGGACAAAGGAAGAACCTAAAACAGCCTGGATTTGTTCAGCGGTAACAGGTAGGTTTTGCCCTGTGCTGATCCAAGATGCAACTTGGTCGGATAAGCCGCCCGCGGAGATTTTTTCTATCAAACCGTTTAAGCCCCCGGTCTGCGGGTCGGTAATCAAACCAATGACAGATACCAGCAAATTGTTGTCGCCGTTAGCGGGAGCGTTTACGCCGGACGCTGGCGCGGCGCTATTTGCGGCTGCACCCTTTAAAACACCTAATACCGTATCTAATAAGCCCATGTTGTTATCCTGTGTTGATGTGGTTAATTATGGTTGTGACATATTGTTTTTCTTGAGTTTTTAATGCCAACACCATCATACTTCTTTCACTCGTTAGGGTCAAAACTTCCCTGATTTAAAGGCACAAAGGAAAATACGTTTTTCGCTTTCCAAGCAAGCTTAATCCCATTCAAGGATTTTCCACATGTTCACTTGTGCGCCTTTATCCAGCTCGTTACCTTGTATGTCCATTTTTCCATCGCCGTTCTTATCGATAAAATAATAGGGTGGGCCGATGTCCGGAATCACTTTAATCATGTAAATCCTGCCACCTCGCCGGTATTCTTGGATGGTTTTTTTACCTTTACGGATAATCGTAATATCCGGTTCCATTTCCTCTCCGCTTTGGACGGGTAATGGCGGTTCAGGTACTTCGGGAAGCGGATCGGTGGTCGGTGGCCTCTCGTCTACGGCGAAGACCGGGAAAGCAAACAGCCATAAGATTATAAAGCGTCGCATGTTAGACTCATTAGAATTAAAACCATGTCTTATCTTATTACATATTTAGCGGTTTATTCGACTAAATCTTGTTTAGCTGAGCGTTGAAGGGCTGAATGCGGAAATTGCACTTGATACCAATCAATAAATGGAACGCAGCCTAAAATAAATCCAGCGGGTCTACGTCCAGACTCCAGCGGATTTTTTTAGGGATTTTGATGTTGTCGAGTTCAGCCAAGAGTCCGGAAAGGCATTTTTGCAACTCATTGCGGTTTTTACTCTGGAATAAGAGCTGGTAACGGTAGAGACCAGCGCGTTTTTCCATCGGTGCAGGAACTGGCCCTAACAGTTGGATACGGCCTTTTACATAGCCTTTTGCTACGGTAACCGTCGTCTGCAAAAAATCGAGCGGGTCGTCAGGGTTGTTTGCTTGCGCCCTTAACAGGGCATGGTAAGTAAACGGAGGTAAACCAGCTTGCTTGCGTTCTTCCAATGCAGTTTGCGCATAACGGCGATAACTGTCCCGTAACAAGGTATTTAGCACGGGATGGTCTGGATGCCGGGTTTGCAATATAACGCTACCCAGTTTTTCGGCGCGGCCCGCACGTCCCGAAACCTGGATGATGGTTTGCGCTAAGCGTTCAGTGGCGCGATAATCGATACTGAACAGGCCGCTATCGACATCTACGATAGCAACGAGCGTTACCTCTCGAAAATGGTGGCCTTTGGCTAGCATTTGAGTACCGAGGATGATGTCGGCTTCGCCTTCGTTGATTTGCTTTAGGTAGTTTTCGAGGGAGCCTTTCCGTCGGGTTGTGTCTCGGTCCAGCCGCACTAACCTCTTGTCGGGGAAAAGCGGGCGTAAAGCGGACTCTATCCGTTCGGTACCAAGACCTAAAGGCACTAATTCGCCGGTTTTGCAGGCCGGACAATTAACGGGCAAGTGTTGCTCCTTACCGCAATGGTGGCAACGCAACTTCTTTTGATGGTTATGGATAACAAGATTGGCATCACAATGTTTGCAGCGCGCTACCCAGCCGCAGCCGTGGCAAATCAAGGTCGGCGCAAAGCCCCGGCGATTGAGGAAGAGCAGCACTTGTTCATTGTTTGATAACGTTTTCCTGATTTCATCAATGAGCGCTTCGGAAAGTCCACCCTGTAATTTTTTGTTTCTGATGTCCAGCAAGCGTATCGTGGGTTCAACCGCATTTCCTGCCCGCTTCGTTAGCTGAAGGTGTCGATAGCGTTTTTGGTTGGCGTTATGCAGGCTTTCCAAAGACGGCGTTGCAGAACCAAGCAAAACTGGAATGTTAAGCAGTTTGCCACGCATGACTGCGGCGTCGCGTGCCGAAAAACGGAAACCTTCTTGTTGCTTGAATGAAGGGTCGTGTTCTTCATCCAAGACAATTAATCCTGGATTTTTCATCGGGGTAAATAAAGTGGAGCGTGTGCCAAGAAGAATTGAGCTTATCCCTTTTTGCATTCTAAGCCACGCATCGTGACGTTGTTTATCGGTCAAATTAGAGTGGGATAAAGCCATTGCGACAGAAAACCGTTCCTGGAAACGTGCTTCCAACTGCGGTGTGAGGTTGATTTCCGGCACCAATACCAAGACCTGCTGGCCTCGGTTTAATACAGACTGGATGATTTGCATATAAACTTCGGTTTTACCGCTACCCGTGATGCCTTCAAGCAAATAAACAGCAAACTTTCCCAGATTATTAACGACACAAGCGATAGCTGCTTGTTGTTCCTCGTTGAGTTGTAACGGGCGGTGGCTTTCATCCAAAGCTATAGATGTTGACTTTGGAAAGTTATTCGCTTCGATTGCTTCCGATACGGCAAGGGACTGTTGTATATAACGCTTCACCAATAAAGCCCGCAGGATAGGGCGCCAATTTTTGTTGAGTTGGGCTAAATCCGATTCAGCCAAAGGGACAGGATGATGTCGCTGAAAATGCGCTAATAGTTGAAGCTGTTTAGGCGATTTTTTTAACGTCTGGATTTGCTGCGCTAGCCCAAGCTGGGTCAACGCAAAGGTTTGTTGCGATAACTCCAGGCTTGCGGATTGTCCTTTGCGAAGCTTAGAGGGAAATGCAGTATTGAATACTTCGCCAATCGGGTAATGGTAGTAATTGCTCGCCCAATGGATTAACTCTAAATCTGCCGAAGAAAGCAGGGGAAATTCATCCAATAGGCGTTCAATACATTTCAGCTTATTGGGGCTAATATCGCTTTCATGAACTATTTCAACGATATACGCGATTTTTTTGCCGCTTCCAAACGGAACTTCAACGCGGACTCCCGGAACAAGATTCTTTAGATCTATTTCGATGGGAGCCAAATAATCGAAAAGACGGTAAACGGGTACAGCAATGGCCACCCTTAAGATGGAAGGGACTATTAAGCGAGTCAACTTAGCCATGATGCTTGAGTAAAAATTTACCTTATGTAGCTAAGTTGTTATTGACTTTGGGGATTCTAAAGTTACCCACAAAATATGTGGATAACTTTGTGGAAAAGAGCTTTTCAATGTCGGTTAGTAACGGTTTTTATTACACTTTTCTTACATTGCACAATATTTAGCCTATCATTTTATTATTATATATCAATAAGATATGAATTATTAAAACAGCCTTAAGCGAGTTTGGCAATTTTTCTCATCAATCACTTGCTAATGTGGATTACCTCTGGTAAGTCATGGGCGCCCTATCGATTTCCAACCCTGAAAGGCGCTTACGGTAACAGGCTGGTCAGCGTTGGAGATAGCGGTTTCATAAATTTTATGGTCATGCGGTCACTTTCCCCGATTGCCAAATATTTTTCCTTGTCTTTATTTTTTAGCCGTAACGTCGGAGGTAAAGTCCAGACGCCTTCCGGATAATTTTTCGTGTCTTTCGGATTGGCGTTGATCTCAGATTTGGCGAGGAACTCGAACCCTGCATTTCGGGCCAGGTCGATTACATAATCCTCGCTTACGTAACCCGATTTTGCTTGAGGATCCTGCGGTTTTAACAGGTTTCCCCGATGCTCTACCACGCCTAAGATACCACCGGGTTTTAACGCATTAAACATAGCACTGAAAACACTGGCGGCTTGTCCGTTTTTCATCCAGTTATGGACATTGCGGAATGTTAAAATTCGGTCTGCGGAATTTTCCGGCGCGATTGGGAGATGGTTTGGCGTCGGCAATGCCGTGATTTCAACCTTATCGTAAAGCTGTGGCTGTTTTTGCATTTTTTCCAGGAAGGCTTTTAGCGAATCTTTGTGGAATTGTACTGGGCTGTCTGGAGAAAAATGCGCCGCATACAACTTGCCTTTTTCCCTTAGGTAAGGGGCGAGGATTTCAGTATACCAGCCTTCACCAGGGGATACTTCCACCACAGTCATATTAGGCTGCACATCGAAAAATGCTAAGGTTTGTTCCGGGTGGCGGTATTGGTCGCGATGTTTATGTTCCTGGGACCGATGGTTTGCGTTGATAATTTTTTGTAACGGCTTTAACTCAGACTTATCCGCTGCAGGTGCAAGCAAGGAAACAGATAAACAAATGCCTGCTATCAATGACAACGACGATTTTTTCATAAATTTATGTTCTCAAATAGGTCTATCGGTAGAAAGGATGCCGTTGATTATTCATCTTCTATTCTTTTTCTTGATAATTCCAATATTGCAATAGACTGACCGTCGCAAGCATTAAAAAAGCGATAAGCGTCCACGTAGGCATGCTGAAATCCATGAATGTCCACGTTATCTTTGCGCAATCACCCGTCCCGCTCAGCATCAGTTTGATGGTTTGGGAAAGCGGAAAATTCTTCAATACATAGTCAAGGCCGGGGCCGCATTCCGGAACCTGGTCGGGCGGCAAATGCTGTATCCAGATATGCCGTAGGGAAATTGCCCCACCACATAAGGCGATTGCAGCGCCGAGGATTGCATAACGTCTCGTGCCGGTTTTTCCAGGATTATGGATCGCCGCGACTAAAAAACACATGCCCGTAAAAAAGATTGCTATCCGTTGCGAAATACATAAAGGACAGGGTTCTAACTTCATGACGAACTGGAAATAATAACCCGCAGCCAGTAACCCGACGCAGCCCCAAAAACCTAAGAAAAACCAGTTTTGTGGATTTAATTTTAGCCAATTAAACATACTTTTATACCTTAAAACAGAATGCCAAAAGCAGGCGGGGAGCAGCCCGCCTTTTGTTACGCCTAGTATAACTCCCGAACCCTATTGCCATGTTACATAATCTTTACACATATGAAAAATAAGGGGCTTCCGTTATTAACAGTCGATGCTTAAGCAACTTGTGTGCGATTGAATTAATGCTTTCCTGGGGAAACGCTTAAAATTAATTTTTTGCTACTGCTGGGGTAGAAATTTCATTGATCCTATTGCTCAAATTAGCAAACTCTTGAAGCGAAATCGTTTCCGCTCTCGCCTTGGGATCAACATCCAATTTAAGCATATCGTCTTCATTGATTAGCGTTTTTAACGAGTTTCTAAGCGTTTTTCGGCGTTGGGAAAACGCTTGGGCAACGACTTTATTGAAAAGAACAACATCCTTAATTTGAACGGGCGGCTTATCGTGCGGAGTCAACCGGATTATCGACGATGTCACTTGCGGTACGGGGTCGAAGCTTTCAGGGTAAACGTCGAACAAGCTTTCAGGAATGCAGTAATATTGCATCATGACGCTCAGCCTGCCATATTTTTTGGTGCCGGGTTCGGCGCAGATTCTATCCACGACTTCTTTTTGTAGCATGAAGTGCATGTCAACAATGACAGAAGAAAACGACAATAAATGGAATAACAGGGGGGTAGAGATGTTGTA
Source organism: Methyloglobulus sp. (assembly GCA_044227425.1). Lineage (GTDB taxonomy): Bacteria > Pseudomonadota > Gammaproteobacteria > Methylococcales > Methylomonadaceae > Methyloglobulus. The sequence goes on along the minus strand of JBGAWU010000032.1, from coordinate 6,060 downwards.
AGGCAGGTTGCCAACAATACGCAGCTTTTCTCCCGGTTTAGCCAGTTTGGAAAAATCGAATTTGAGGGCGTCGGCACTGTGGATGGTTAATAAAGGCCGGTCTTTAAATTTATTTTTCAGTAAGGCCACCAGGTCGCGGTCCAGCTCCACGACATCCAGCTCGATGCCTTTCTTCAATAAAGGCGACGTCAATGCGCCTTGCCCTGGACCGATCTCGACCCAATGCTCTTCCGGTTTGGCATACAAACTGGACAAAATATTGGCGATAACGTTCTGGTCGTGCAGAAAATTCTGACCGAAGCGCTTGCGCGGGGTATGGATAGGGTTAGTCATGTTTGTTCTGGGACATGAGTAAAGCAGTTTCCAAGGCGTAACGTAAGCTACCTGAATCAGCGTTTCCTGTTCCCGCCAATTCCAGCGCGGTGCCGTGGTCAACCGAAGTTCGAATAATCGGCAACCCCAAGGTGATATTAGCCGCACGGCCAAATCCCATATGTTTGAGTACCGGCAAGCCTTGGTCGTGGTACATTGCCAAGACGGCGTCCGCACGTTCCAGATATTTGGGGGTGAATATCGTATCTGCCGGCAAGGGACCCTCGAGGTCGATGCCTTGCTTGATTAAGCCTGCCAGTACGGGTTCTATTATGTCGATTTCTTCCCGTCCTAAATAACCGTTTTCGCCCGCATGAGGATTCAGGCCGCAGACCAGGATTTTGGGTTTTGCAATGCCAAAACGGGTACGTAAATCCTGATCCAAAACCCATATCACTTGGCGTAAGCGGCTATGCGTAATCGCTTTGCTGACGTCGGCCAACGGCAGATGGATGGTGGCCAGGGCGACACGTAATCCGGGGGTCGCCAGCATCATGACCGGACTGCCACCCGTAATGTCAGCGATAAATTCGGTGTGGCCGCTGAATTCGAATCCGGCATCGTTAATGACGCCCTTATGGACGGGTGCCGTCACCATTCCATCAAAAACACCTTTTAAACACCCTTGTGTCGCTTTGGTGATTGTCTTCAATACATAACGGCTGTTGGCGGCATTTAATTGCCCTGCCGTAACGGGTGCATTTAGTTCGACTGGAACGATGTCAAGCACCCCCAGCTTGTGGGGTTCTCCGGGTTTGTCCGGATCGAATGTCTGTAAAATTAAGGGTAATCCCAGGCGCTTGGCGCGCTCCGTTAATAACTCAGGGTTGGCGATTGCAACCAACTGACAAGTCAAATGATCGGTGCAGGCTAATTCGATACATAAATCGGGACCGATGCCTGCCGGTTCGCCAGGGGTTAAGGCTATTCGTTTTAGGTCTTGATTAACAGCCATGAACACAAAAGGAAAAAAGCGAGACGGTACAGTATAACAAGCCCTGGAAGGAAAAAGCCCGTTAGTTTAAGTAAATTTGGGCGTCCCATGAAAAATAAAAGTTTTTGCAGATATAAGCTTTATTAGGCCGAAGTTGAGTTATCCTCATAAACTTCAGAATATAGTTATCTACCTTATTTAAGTACTAAGAGACCCATCAATGCAACAAGACGTCCGCGAGTCCTGCTCAACTCCTTGTAATGTCTGCGGCGGTAACGACGTTACCGTACTCGCAAACCACAGCCGTAGCGGTAAACCACTGAGGACGGTGATATGTAAGGATTGCGGGCTGGTTTGGTCGGATCCGCTGCCGCACAATCCCCGCACCTATTATGAAGATGATTACCGGGTTGCTTATAAAGGAACATTCACACCTAAACCCAAACATATATTAAGGGCAGGCAAAGTTGCCCTTAATCGGCGTATGTTACTTGGAGGCTGGATTGCGGAATCTAAAAAAATCCTGGATGTCGGCACCGGAGGCGGGGAATTCGCCTATCTCCTGCAAACATTGGGACATGAGGTGTACGGCATTGAGCCGAACAAAGGTTATGCGGAATATTCCAAGCAGGAATACGGTTTGCAAGTCCAGGTCGGCTTTATCCAGGATATTCAACAGCCTGACGAATCATTCGACATGGTCACGATTTGGCACGTGCTGGAGCATACTGAAAATCCTTGCGCGGTCTTAACGAAATTGCATGCCTTGCTCAAACCGCAGGGTATCCTGGTTGTGGAAGTGCCGACAATAGAAGCGACTTGCCAATCGCCTAAAAGCACTTTCCATGAAGCCCATATTTTCAATTTCAATCTCGAAACGTTGACAACGTTGGGTGAAAAAGTAGGTTTTGCAGAGGTAGAACACAATGTGTCGGCTGATGGCGCCAATATGACGCTGTTTTTTAGAAAAAATGCGGTTGCAATGAACGATAAGCCTATAAAAATACCGGGTAATGCCGAAAAGATTATCCGAATTGTATCGAACCATAGCACTTTCAACCATTATTTGACGGCATGGCCTTATCAGCGATTTTTTGCGCGGATGTGCCGTATGGCCCGAGAAAAACAGGAAGTCGCCAATTTTGAAAACGGTAAAAGCTTGCTGGACAAGCTTTATGCGAAACCAACAACATCGGCAGCCGTTTGATAAGCTTAGCTTGAAAGCTTATTCCTCGATATTGAGCTCTTTGATCTTACGGGTCAGCGTATTACGGCCGTAGCCCAATAATATTGCGGCTTCATGCCGCCGACCGCGGGTGAAGTCCAACGCCGCTTTGATTAAGATGCTTTCCACAATGGGAATGGTGTGTTTGGCGACATCGCTGTGGCTGGATGCGCCGGATCCGGCGCGCTTGATGAGCTGCTGGTCGATCCAGTTCCTTAGCGATGTCTCCCAGTCCGTTGCAGAAACGCCCTCAGCGTCTTGGGTATTGTTGAGTAACTCAGGGGGCAGATCGTCGAGTTGAATTTCCCGCCCGGAAGCCATTACCGTAAGCCAGCGGCATGTGTTTTCCAGTTGCCTGACGTTACCAGGCCATTCCAATGCGCTTAGGAAGTTTTCAGCATCCGGCGTTAACGATTTAACTTCAGTGTTGAGTTCCTGGGCGGCGTGGGTTAGAAAATGACGAAGCAATAAAGGGATGTCCTGTTTTCTGTCCCTGAGCGGCGGAATATGGATACGGATAACATTCAAACGATGGAAGAGGTCTTCCCGGAAACGAGCTTGTTCAACCAGGGTCTCAAGGTTTTGATGGGTCGCGGCAATGATGCGGACGTCCACTTTTACGGGCGTATGGCCTCCTACCGGATAAAATTGGCCGTCCGAAAGCACCCGCAGCAGGCGGGTTTGCAGTTCGGCAGGCATATCGCCGATTTCATCCAGAAACAGCGAGCCGCCGTTCGCCTGCTCGAAACGCCCGGTCCGCCGCGCCTGCGCACCGGTAAAAGACCCCTTTTCATGACCGAATAGTTCGGATTCCATTAAATCTTTCGGAATCGCAGCCATATTGAGGGCGATAAACGGCTTTTGCGCCCGAGGGCTATGCCGGTGCAATGCTTTTGCCACGAGTTCTTTACCTGTGCCGGATTCGCCGTTGATCAGTACAGTAATATGCGATTTGGCGAGCCGTCCGATGGCGCGGAACACTTCCTGCATCGCGGGCGCTGCGCCGATGATTTCTGGTGTTGCCGCCAGCGTGACCGGTTCTTTCAGTTCATCCAGCTTGTTGCGTCGCCCGGGTTGGCAGGCGCGGTGCGCCAGATCGACGACTTCCTTGATATCGAAGGGCTTGGGCAAATACTCGAAAGCGCCGCCATGAAAAGCCGATACGGCGCTTTCGAGGTCGGAGTGCGCGGTCATGACAATAACGGGCAACTCGGGGCGGCTGTTCTGGATTCTATCCAAGAGCTGCAGGCCATCCATGCCCGGCATTCGGATATCGGTAATTAATGCATCGGGAGAATCGCCCTCCAGGGCGTCCAAAAGCTCGCGCGCAGCAGCAAAGTTCCGGGTATTGATGTCGGCTTTTTGTAATGCTTTTTCAACCACCCAGCGGATAGATTTATCGTCGTCAACGATCCACACCGTTTCAGGTTTGCTCATTGCCGGTCCTCCTTACTTAAATTGGTAAAATAATTGAAAAAACGGTGTTTCCAGGTTCGCTTTGGCACTCGATCAGGCCGTTATGTTGGTTGATGAGCGATTGGGCAATCGATAATCCCAATCCAGTTCCGTCCGCCCGGCTCGTGATCATGGGATAGAAGATACGGTCGATGAGGTCGGGGTCGATACCGGGGCCATTGTCAATAATATCTACTTTAACGCTCAACTTATGCAATTGCCTTCCAATCGGTTGATTCCTTTGGATTCTTGTTTTCAGCGTTACGGTGCCTTTGCCTTCGATGGCTTGGATGGCATTTTTGGTGATATTAAGGGCGGCCTGGATTAGCAAGTCACGGTCTGCCCTGATTTCGGGAATACTTGGGTCGTAATCGCACACTATAACCAGCCCGCCGGTGGACTCGGCTTCCACCAGTTGCCTGACCCGCTCCAACACTTCGTGGACGTTAATGACCTTAAATTCGGGGGGTTTATTTGGCCCGAGCAGTTTGTCCATAATGCCTTGCAAACGGTCCGATTCGGCGATAATAATTTGGGTATATTCCTTAAGCTCCGGGTCGGCGACCTCAAGGTTTAGCAGTTGGGCAGCGCCGCGTAGCCCCCCCAAAGGATTTTTAATCTCGTGCGCCAGCCCTCTCACCAGTAACCGAGCCGTATTTTGTTGGCTTAGCAATTGTTCCTCTTTAGAAATACGCAAGTGATTATCCACGCGTTGCATTTCAACCAAAATTTCGTCGGCGCGGTCGTCAACCAAGAGAGGGGTCGCGCTCAGGTTAACGGTAAAGCTGTGTCCCATACGGTCGAGAAGGAGTTCTCGGCCAACCAGCGGTTCCGACATGCTGAGGCATTGCTGCAAGTTTATTAGCAAGGCCGGGTCTGAAAATTTAAACAGTTCGTGCGCATTAATTCCAACCAGATGACGGGAACTATCGGCAAGCATGATTTCTCCTGCCGTATTGATATAAACCAGGTTGAGATCCCTGTTGAATAGCAGAACTGCGGTTGTAAGATGGTCAAGTATACGTTTCATCAAGTAGTAAGCTGAGAAGTCATGTGTTTGTGCTTTAGTAAGACTAAGCAATTTATAGGCCATTTTTATAGATAATTTTATAAACCATTCTTCCTATTCATTTCTTCCAATGGCCTGAAATTTTTATCATTTCTGAAAAATAATCGGTAGCTGGGCGGTTCGAACAGAAGTACAACAATTATGAAAAAAGAATAAATGCACCAATATTGTGCAATTGTAAGGTAAATCTTACGGCAGATGCGGATTATTTTGGTTTTGCTAAAATACTTTCTACCAAAGGACAGGGAAGCATCCAGAACAACAATAACTTTAAGCTTTAGATTCGGAAGAAATCCGATTTTGTGTGCGAGCTTGGTCGAAGGGTGTGCGCTTTTAATTGCCTGAATGCAATTGATAAGTGCGCGGATAACCGGAGTATTGCAGCTTGCTCCAGACTTTCCGCGCACGGCATGTTACGACTACAAATTTCCCCAAAAAATTGTGAAAAACACGGTTGCGACTACTAATAAACCAAAGTAACCATAAAACGTGGCTTCATCAAAATTTTTACTGAAGTATTTGATAACTTGTTTCACTGTCATCACCTCCTTTCATTGCAGGTGAAATTCAAAGAAGCAAGCCAAGTAATTGCCTTAGATTGATACGGGCCAGTGTTCGATAACGCGGATTCCGATTATCTTAAGCCTCATTATCCGGCTTGTGTCCTCGCTCCTTTTTCACTGATAGGCTAGCATTATCATCGAGCAATAAACGTGTTAATGCGCTTAACTTTTCCACACCAACCCGTTTGGCTTTGTACTCGACTTTTAATAATTTAACGAAAGGATACAGGAACTCATTAATCTTAATCGTCGGTTGCGGGGGTTTTTTCCGCTCCTCCGGTATCGCCTTACGTCCACGTTTTTCTTTCTTTTTGGTCACAAACCCAACCAATTATTATAATTTAACTTAATTAAAACAGGCCCGTTCAAAATGTCAATTAAGAAATTCCGTTTTGTGAACTATTACCGTAAATCGTTGCCGTTTACTTGAATTTATTGGATA
>JBGAWU010000329.1:0-3448 GCA_044227425.1 Methyloglobulus sp. | reverse complement strand
TTATACCCCAGTACATCGATTCTCGGCAGGAAACCACCCTTAATCAGATAATAACCATCCCCTGCCGCATCCAGACCCATCAATTGGCAAGCACTGTTGTGCAGATAACAGCCCATGCCGATCTTGTCGTAACGAAAGGTTTCGAAGAAACCCAGAAAGCTACGCGACAATAAATCCGATGTACCGCCACCGCCGATACTGGCGATATTTTTCACTGCTTTCTGACTGATGCGATGGCTGCTATCGTCGTCATCCGGTGTGCCGAACCAAGCATAGAAGGACACGGGATGCCAATTCTCCAATACCAAATTTTTCACGAAACCGGATAAACGCCCCGTAATCGCGCCGAACTCGAACTTGCTGGTCAATTGATCTAAATCCAGGTTTCCGAATTCGATCTCGCTTTCCAGCCGGGGAAAACCGCCAAACAAACCGGACGATTTCAATTGGCTGATTTTTATCGTGCCGTTGAATACCTTAATCAAGAGTTCTCCGCCCAGGCTAAGCACTTTGTTATGGTAATCCACTCCCGGAATCTGCCCACTAATGTTGCCTGATAATGGCGTCCAGCCCAAGGTCTTCGATAAGGATTCCAAGGACAGATTTTCCAGCGAACCGGCAAACGAAATATCCGGCTCGTCGCCCTGTTTGCCCTGCCAACTGAATTTATCGACGGCAATCAAGCCGTTCAACACCGGTAATTTGACTTTCTCCGCCAATTGAAAGGCATTGCCCCGGCTGGTAAATTTCACTTTTGTAGTCTCAAACGGCAAACCTTTCAGCGCCAAAGCGCGCCAAGTAAACTCAGACTGCTTTTGCTCGGACGGATTAGCCGACCAGTTTACCGAGCCTTTGCCATCCTGCATTGCTATTCGCCCTTGGCCGTCTTCAATAGTGAGTTTCTCGAAGTTTACAGCGGTATCGGTTAACGTCTGCTGAACTACTGAAAGCCGGGTTTCAAGGTTGCCGGATACTTTTAAATTGCTAAAAGGCGATTCGGTAAAGAAGGGGTTGATATACGTTGTTAACAAACCTTGTAGAGTATCGCTTTGCAAGGCGATATTCGCTTTATCGACATGAAGCTTATTACGAAAAGCGCCTTGTGCGCTACCGGTTATTCGCAAAACCTCTGGCTGTTGAAACGAAAACGACTGTATATTAGTAAAACTTGTTATACGATTGGTCGTACCCTGCGCGTTAGCCGAAACCGAATACCCTGAAACATCAAGATAAACCGGCTCGATGTACAACGCACCACCCAGCATTTGGAATTCACCCAGCCAATGCCAAAGGCCGTTTTTAGCGTTACCCTGGATATGGAACTGCAAATTCGCATTCTCGGCAGCCATTTTCCCGTCTTCCGTTTGGCCTGTTACACCTTCAATCTTTGTTTCTACCTCAAAAGCAAGCAGCTTATTATCTTTCCCGTTAAGAGTTGCAGTCAGATTTAAATTCCCCTGTTTGATAAGCGCCAGTTTGGGTTTTAAAGACATCAACGGCGATAATTTATTCAATAAGGTCTTATCGACACGCTTCGCCTCGACCTGAATCCGCCAATCCTTACCTTCAAGCTCGCCATTAAAAGTCATCCGGCTATCGCCTAAACGCGCATTCGTTAATTGGAACGTGCTCACTTTAGGGTTAAGGTGAAAGGTAAAATCCGTCGAAGGCGATTGCCAGTAGACCGACTTTACCGACGCTTTGCCTTGCCGACAATCAATGTTGTTTTGGTCCCAAATGAGATTCTCACAACGAATGTTCGCCAGCGACAGGTCATTGAAAGGTTTTGGGAATTTCAGCTTTGTTGCAGACAGGATGAAGTGTGATTGTTTTTTATTGAGATCTCCAAAAGACAACCTAACGCCTTCCAATTCCCAAGTATTTCCAGCTATTTTTCCGAAATCAAGACTCGCCTTATCGATGGAGTTTGCATCATTGCAAATCAAGCAGATAGAAACTAAAACGAAATACTTGACGGTGTTATGCAGAATAACCTGTATATTCTTCAAATTTTCTCGTTCCCACGCTCCTGCGTGGGAACGCATATCTCTTACCAAAGCACATCGACCTTAAGCAACCCAGTTTGTCCTAAATAATTTCTCGCACTGGAATACCGCCAATGTTCAGGTTGATCAACATAGCCGCGTTTGACCGGGTTATTATGGATATAATGTATTTTCTGCCACATCATTTCCTCGTTTTGAATCCATTCCGGGTGGATTCCCTCCTGCCAAAACTGGTAAGCCCGATCATCTTTATGCGCTTTTTTATAAAAGGCTAATTGCTCCAGAATTTGTGTTGCCTTATGTTCATCCAGGTACTTGATTAGCTGTTTTGCGGTATAAGACTTAAATCGAGCCATATCCTTTGCTAAGTCATTGCTTTGCCCGATCAGGTGGAGATGGTTTTCCAGGATAACATAAGCGTATAGCTTGAACTCTTCGGCTATCAAATAACGCAAGCCATCTAACACGATGTCAACGGTGGCTGGCCTGGTAAACACGGGAATCCAGTGTAGGACGGTGCAGGTGACAAAGTGCGGCAATTTGGGGTCTACGATTTTATAACGGCATCTGCCCATCGGATAAGTCGGTATGCGTTCCCACGCTGGAGCGTGGGAACGAGATAAACCTGCTCCTACCAAAGTACACGAACTCTATGCAACCACATCAACAAATGTACTTTTCGATACAGGCTGAGGAATCGGTCGGCCTTCGCTTTGTAAATCTTCCAAGTGGAGTTGAATAGCTTCTTGTATCAGCTCCATGACTTCCTGCTCGGTTTCACCGGCAGCGATACAACCCGGTAAATCGGGAACGAAAGCACCGTAACTCGACTCTCCTTTTTCGATAATAACCATGTATTGCATAATTACTCCTTCAAACCAGCTTGTTTCAAAATATTGTTCAACGTCCCACGAGGTACATCAATGCTCGGTTTACCGGCAACAGTCACTGTACCCGATTTTGTCGAATGATGATATTGACGATGGCTACCACGCTGGCGAACTAGAAACCAACCCTCTTTTTCTAAAATATTCAACAACTCAGATACTTTCACTTTGACATTTTACGCTTTATTTTAGAAGTAAACTAACTCGGAAACACCCCTGTCGACAAATATCGGTCACCCCGGTCGCAGATAATGACCACAATGACCGCATCGGATAATTCTTGCGATAAACGCAACGCAACGGAAACTGCCCCGCCTGACGACACGCCCGCAAAGATGCCTTCCCTTGCCGCCAATTCCCGCGTGGTTTGTTCGGCGGACAGTTGATCGACTTCGATGATACGATCTACCCGGTCGGCTTGGTAAATTTTCGGCAGATATTCTTGCGGCCAGCGCCGGATACCGGGAATTTTGGATTCGCCTTCCGGCTGTACGCCGATAATCTGGATATTCGGGTTTTGCTCTTTTAAATACCGCGAGGTCCCCATGATGGTTC
>JBGAWU010000328.1:0-3449 GCA_044227425.1 Methyloglobulus sp. | reverse complement strand
CTTCGGCCACCTCACCGGCAAATACCTGGACGACCCCAAGGCGGTGGGCCGCATTACCCTGTGGCACGAATTCGGCCAGCGCTACAGCAAGGTCAACGTGGCGCCGGCGGTCGTCGCCTACGCCGCTGGCAGCGGACAAGGCTTCTTCAAGGTCGCCAGGTTCCAGGATTTGCCGGAACTGGTTGGCTTTGTTCGCCCAAACCCCCGCAAAGCAGTCGGCTTGCAGTTCCATGCGAACCTGTAATTGATTGCTTTGTAATTCGCTACCACGCTGCTGCGCTGCTTGTACTTGGTTGGCGATGCCCAAGAGGTTTTGCACATGATGGCCGACTTCGTGTGCGACAACATAGGCTTGGGCAAAATCTCCAGGCGCGCCGTAGCGCTGGGACAGGTCGTTGAAAAAGCTCATGTCGAGATAAAGCTTATGGTCGCCAGGGCAATAGAAAGGGCCCATGGCGGCTTGTGCGTAGCCGCAAGCCGATTGCACTTGCCCGCTGAACAGTACCAGTTTAGGTTCTTCATAGCGGCTGCCCGCCTGTTTGAAAATAGCCCCCCACGTGTCTTCCGTGTCGGCCAAGACAATGGACATGAATTTCTTGGTTTTTTCGTCTTGAGGGTTATTCCTTGCCGGAGCGCCAGACTGTTGCGGCGCCAGGCTGGAAAGTTGGCCGACGGTATTCAGGACAATTCTAGGGTCAACACCCAGTAATAACGCAATGACCGCAGCCGCAGCTATGCCCAGTCCGCCGCCGGGAAATCCCCGCCTGCCAAAACCTCCGCCCGTACCCATGCCGCGGCGATCTTCAATATTGTCACTTTCCCGACCATCATCCTGGCGCATAGTGAGTTACCCCTCGATTAGAAATTAAGCGTGTGTACAGGGTCACATGATAAAAGTATTTTGAAAGATAGGGAATAAAACCTTTAGATTTTAAAGAAATGGGTGGCAGCCAACGATTATGTTGGGAAGGTGGGGCGGGGTCGAACGCTGTTTATGTGTGCTTTTTTAACGCTATTTTGGCTTCATCCCAATAAGCGTCGAGTTCGGCAAGTGCACAGCGAGTTAAATCCCGTCCGCTTTCTGCAACTTGCTGTTCAATATACTGAAACCGCCTGCTGAATTTTTTTGTGCTGTGTTTTAGCGCCAGTTCGGGATTCACCTTCAGATGCCGCGCCAAATTGACGGCAACCAGGAGCAAATCGCCGATTTCTTCTTCAATATGGGCTTGGTTGCCTGATAACCATGCTTCTTTGACCTCATCCAGTTCTTCTTGCACTTTGTCGAAAACTGGTTCGACCGTAGGCCAATCGAAACCGAAGTGTGCGGCGCGGTTCTGGATTTTTTCGCATTCGAGCAATGCTGGTAAACTGGCCGGAACACCATTAAGTACGCTGGTTTGTTCCGGCGTTTTGTTTTTTTCCTGACGCTCATCTGCCTTGGCCTGTTCCCAGGCTTGATGGCGTTCGGCGTCGTTAGCAAAAACGGCGTCGCCGAAAACATGGGGATGCCGGCGGACGAGTTTGTCGCAAATTGCTTCGGAAACCTCTTCAAACGTGAAATAGCCTTGTTCCGAAGCAATTTGGGAATGGAATACGACTTGCAGCAGTAAATCGCCGAGTTCGGAACGCAAATCATCCAGGTCGTTGCGCTCAATGGCATCGACGACTTCGTAAGCTTCTTCGATGACATACGGGATCAGCGTGGCGAAATCCTGCTTAACATCCCAAGGGCAGCCTTTTTCAGGATGGCGCAACTGCGCCATGATATCCAAGAGTTGTTGGGTATTGTTAAGCATGTTCGCTTTATGCGTCAAAATGACGATCCAAAATTCTCAAAATAACGTTGCTGGAATGCGTCCATCGTAAACGAGTGATTTTGGGTGCCGTTATGCTCGATTTTGATAGCGCCCATCAGCGATGCGATACGCCCTGTTGCTTCCCAACCCAGTTCGTTCAGCAGGCCGTATAATAGCCCTGCGCGATAAGCGTCGCCGCAGCCAGTAGGGTCGAGAATGTCCTTGGGTTGGGCGGAAGGGATGTCGATACATTTGCCTTTCGTATAGATTTTCGAACCTTTGCCGCCCAGTGTAATGATGACCGCTTCGACTTTTTCCGCCAATGCTTCAAGCGACAAGCCGGTACGTTCCTGCATCAATTCGGATTCGTAGTCATTAAGTGTTAGCCAAGTCGCTTGTTCCACGAGTTCCAGCAGTTCTGCGCCGTCGAACATCGGCATACCCTGACCGGGATCGAAGATAAAAGGAATATCCAATTCTTTGAATTGGGCGGCATGGAGTTGCATTCCATCTTTACCGTCAGGCGAAACGATACCAATCTTGATGTTTCCATTGGTGGGTACTGAGTTCAAATGCGAATAACTCATCGCACCGGGATGGAAGGCCGTGATTTGGTTACCTTCTTCGTCGGTTGTGATGTAAGCCTGGCCGGTATAACAATTGTCCAGTACTTTGACGAATTCGCTGGATAAACCGTTTTGCCCCAGCCATTGGGTATAGGGTTCGAAATCATGGCCAACGGTTGCCATAATCAAAGGTTCTTCGCCCAATAAATTGAGGTTATAAGCGATATTGCCCGCACACCCGCCGTATTCCCTCCGCATGACCGGCACCAGGAAAGAGACATTCAGGATGTGCACCTTTTCCGGAAGTATGTGGTTTTTGAATTTATCGTGAAACACCATGATGGTGTCATATGCCATTGAACCGCAGATTAAAGCGCTCATTAAATTCCCCGAATAAATAAGATGGATACCCAAGTGATCGCAGCCCAAACCAGTGCCAAGTTCACTGCAGCAGAACCAATGTCCTTGGCCCTGCCCGATAGTTCGTGGTGTTCCAGGCCGACCCGGTCAACGACAGCTTCAACGGCTGAGTTGAGTAGTTCGACCAGCAGTACCAGGATAATGCTGCCGATTAGGAGTAACTTTTCGACAACGCTTTCACCGAGCCAGAGGGCTAACGGTGTAGTGACTATAAATAGCAGGACCTCCTGCCTGAAAGCTTCTTCATGTTGCCATGTTGCTTTATAACCATAGTAGGAAAAAACACAGGCATTTAGAATCCGCTTGATTCCCTTAGCATTTTGATTGGCCATTTTAAATAAGTATGAAATATTGCAAATATAAACAAGTAGATGGGAATTTGCTATTCATCGATCATGCGGAGGTATTCTTCAGAAGTCATTAATTGGTCGAGAACCGACGCATCGCCGGTTTTAATGCAAAACAGCCAGGCACTGAACGCATCGTCATTAACGTGTTCGGGATTATCGACGACGGCTAAATTAACGGTCACAACTTCCCCAGAAACCGGGCTGAACAAGTCCGATGCCGTTTTTACCGATTCAACCACGGCGCATTGTTCATTTGCAGACAGTTTACGCCCGAGTTCCGGAAGTTCAATATAAACAAGGTCGCCTAGTTGTTGTTG
>JBGAWU010000327.1:0-3460 GCA_044227425.1 Methyloglobulus sp. | reverse complement strand
GTTCGATATCCGGGTTTTGGACCATTTCATCATTGGCGACGGCGAACCGTATTCCTTTGCTGAACACGGCTTGGTTTGATGGTATCGTATCAATTGCCCGTCAACCGTGCTTCCGCTTCCCGATATTTAGCGGCGCAATGTTTCAGCACGTCCTGGGGTAAGCGCGGTCCAGGCGCTTTTTTATTCCAGTCCAGCGTTTCCAGATAATCGCGGACATACTGTTTGTCGAAACTGGGCGGGCTGATGCCGGTTTGATATTGGTCAGCGGGCCAGAAGCGCGAAGAGTCGGGGGTTAACGCTTCGTCGATCAGGAAAAGTTCGCCGTTTTCATCGACACCAAATTCGAATTTGGTGTCAGCAATAATAATGCCGCGTTCTTTGGCATAGTGGGCGGCTTCCTGATAAAGTTGGATGCTGGCGTCGCGGACTTTTTCCGCCAACTCCCGTCCCAATAAAGCGACTGTATGCTCGAAGCTGACGTTTTCGTCATGCTGGTCTACGGCGGCTTTGGTGGAGGGCGTGTAAATGGCTTCAGGTAACTGTTGGGCTTGTTGCAAGCCTTTGGGTAATTCAATACCGCAGACAGCTCCCGTTTTAAGGTAATCTTTCCAGCCGGAACCGATCAAGTAGCCGCGGACAATGGCTTCAACGGGCAATGGTTTTAACAGCTTAACAATGATGCTTCGGCCTTCAACCTGAGTGCGTTCGTCTACATCGGGCAATACTTCAGCTAATGGAATCTCAGCCAAATGATTGGGGATGATGGGGCTTAATTTGTTGAACCAAAAGTTTGAAATCCGGGTCAGCATAAGCCCTTTGCCAGGAATCGGGTCGGGCAGAATGACATCGAACGCCGACAGCCGGTCGGTCGTAACAATTAACATGTGCTTTTCATCGATATGGTAAATATCCCTGACTTTGCCGCGGGCGCGTAACGTTAAGGAAGCCAGATTCGATTGATAAAGCGCTTCAGGAGCGTTCATGAAACCTCATTTAAGCATTGGTAATAGCGTCTTTCGACAAAATAATATGAATACACGCGGTGTGTAGGTGTACGATTCTACCATTTTTACAAGGTTAACAGGACGGTATCGTGAGCTGGTTAGGCAAGATTTTGGGTGGTGCTTTCGGTTTTATGCTGGGAGGGCCGTTGGGCGCAGTTTTGGGGGCTTCATTAGGCCATCAATTTGATATCGGGATGATCAACATCGAATCGTATGGGAGCTTCAATCCAGGCGATCAACATCGTGTCCAAATGGCGTTTTTCACGGCAACGTTTTCCGTGATGGGGCATATCGCCAAGGCGGACGGGCGCGTTTCACCAGAAGAGATTTCACTGGCTAACCGGATAATGGATAAGATGTCCATCACCGGCGAGATGCGTACAACCGCAATTAACCTCTTTCAGCAAGGCAAAAGCGCGGACTTCCCATTGGATGATGTGTTAGCCCAGTTTTATCAGGAATGCCACCGCCGCGCCGACCTGATCCGGATGTTTTTGGAAATCCAAATCCAGGAGGCATTTGCCGACGGCTCTATGGATAACAAAGAAGAAAAACTGTTGCTTTACATTTGCGACCGGCTCCGGATTACGTCCATAGAGTACGAGCGGATTAAAATCCGTGTGCAAGCGCAACGGCGGTTTAACTACCAGTATCAATACCAGCACCAAAATGAATACCAAAAACACTACAAACAATCTTCCCGGCGCGAATATTCAAATCTGGAAGATGCCTACGAAGTGCTCGGATTAACCTCAGCAGCCAGCGATGACCAGGTCAAAAAAGCTTACCGGCGCTTAATGAGCCAAAACCACCCCGATAAGCTGGTGGCAAAAGGCCTGCCGGAAGAAATGATGAAACTGGCCAAGGAAAAAACCCAAAAGATCACCAAAGCTTATGAAACCATCCAGCAGGCAAGGAAAAAATGATTGTGCCGCTACTGGAGGCAGATTTCAATTTTTCGGCATTTAAGGGCTGGAAAGTCTACTAAAATCGAAGGCATTCAGGCGATTTTCAACAGCTTGTTGAAGATTATTTATTAATCAGGTCGTTACTTACCGTTCACCTTGAGCTTGTCGAAGGGTGCGTCCCATGAGGCTTCGACGCACTCAGCCCGAACGGAATACCGATAAGAAATAGGACTGGATTAATAACTCACCGCCCGCCCAAATTACTTGTATCCATAGGGTTTAGTTGCTGTCACGGGTATTTGGCCCCGGCATTTGAGCACACATTCGTCTATCGATTTTTTCACGATACCTTGCCGGAAAGACTGATCGACTTTCACCCAGCGATCCGCGATCGACTCGCTTAGCCCTTCATCCAAAATCGCTTTTCTTAATATTCTTTCGCGTAGATCCGCCATTTCGTCGGTGATGAACATGTGCATGTGTACAAAGGCCGGCGTATCGCCGGTGTAATTGTTAGGCCCGTTAAAGGCGGCGACCATGAACAGCGTTTGTTTCAATATCAGCGAGGGCTTGGACTTACCGAAGAAAAATTGCCCAAGCCAAGGATGGTCGAACATGACGTCATAAAAACGTTGATGTACACGAGTAACCGTTTCCTGACCGCCGATTTCTTCGTATAAACCTGTGTCGTAAGCGCTATCGTCGCGTATTTCTCGCCGAATCTCCCGACGGTCAACGCTTTTCATGGCCTGGCTCATCACATTTGCCACCTCGTCGAAAACATCATTCCAGGCAGACTTCAACTCCGGCGTAAAACCTTCGCCCAAATGAATCTTCAACGCGCTGAGTAAAGCTTGCCTCATGGTGGCAAAATGTTCGATTTGCGCTCCATATTTGAGAATATGTCGCTCTCCCAGTTTACCGACCGAATCGCTAATGCTTTCAAGATGTTTTGCGTTTTGCAAAGAAGCCAACATATTGAAAAATTTACGGTTGAGGAAAACTATATTGCCAGGAAATATTTTCTTGAAATTAATATCGATATGAAAAAGCTCGCGGTAAAACAGCCGGGATAGTTTTTCTTTCGCTTCGTTTCCCAATGCATCAATAGAATTTTTCACCAAGAGTCTGCTTGTTGTAGTCATGGCATGCCTTAATTAATGAAACTCATATCAATTCTAGGTGATTTTTCGTCGAACGCTTGCAAGAAATAGTCGTTTTCTTGCAATTGTTCACAATAAATAAAACACCTTCGGATCAACGGTGTATGTATGAATAAATCAGCACGGCGTTATGGGTTAAATACCTACCCGATATCCGGCCGCTATCGCTGAATTAATTGTGTAAAGAGGAGTTATACAATCTTTTAAAACCTGAAGTACTCGGCCACATAATGTGATAAGCAGCACAGAATTATCCAGGAAAGCCTAGTACTATCTTCTTTCCGTTCGATATCACTTTTAACAACCCGTTGAGGATATTTTTTCGAGGAATTGTGGAAATCCATAGAACGAGTTCGTCACGACAGCCCCACTTAAACACTACTAC
>JBGAWU010000326.1:0-3474 GCA_044227425.1 Methyloglobulus sp. | reverse complement strand
GTGCGAGTGTGGCTAGGGCGGTTACGTCGCGGTCGGGCTTATACCGGCTCATAATTTGTTTTGGGTCGTATGCAGCCCGTGACGGTTTCGATTGCGGATCGGTATAACTATCGACAAAACCGCCCATCGTCGCCCCATTATTACCACCTTCAGGTTGCGGCATTCCGAAAATTTGCATATTTATATCGGTCCAAAGCTCACCGGGATCCGGATCCGGCACCGATAAACCAGCGATATCGCCGCCCTTCGTCTCGGTTAACGGCCAAACCTTGCCATCGCGGCCGGTGTTAGATTCCGTGCCGTCAACGCCGTTAAAATGCGGTGATTTCGGGTATAAACTGCCGAGAAGGTTGTCGAAAGAGCGATTTTCCAGCATCAGCACCACAAAATGTTCGATCTTTTCCAAACTTGCCATGGTAAATGTGCTCCGATAAACAGTTTAAATTAAACTAAGGATAGACCTTTTTAGCGTTTAGCTTAAAAATTTTGCTTATTTTTAGTGCCCTCCATTATGGAATATCCATAGATTCTCTATGGTGGTTTTTTTAACCGACGGGCTCTGTAAGCTTAGGTTTTAATGGTTTATAGAATAAAGTAGCCATTTTTCCAATTTCAGGAACATTCCGTATGTGCTATGATCTCAGCCAAAGATTTTCCTCGTAAAGAGACCTTTGTGCTGACTACGTTGCGCTTACCTAGAAACCGTTTTTACCTGCACGTTCTTGTGTTCGTTGTGCTGTTAAGCTGGCTTTCTATGTTGGTTTCGGCAACCTGTGCCATGCCTGGTTCAGGGCGTATCTCTACCGCTGACGTTATGCCAGCCGGATGTCCAGATCAGGATAGCCATTTGCCTGCGCATACTGGGCAACCCATCATGCCGGATCAAGACTGTTCCTTTAAACCTTGTTTTGATTCACAGCCTAATCCGGCGTTTGAATTCAAAATCGATAAGCCGCAAATGCCGATTTTTATTTTGTTCTTCATTGGGCTAGTCGGCTATTTAATTCATTTCGTCCCCTTACTACACATTCCACGAACAACAGCATCACCTCCAATCGGTAGGCGTATCCTGCTGATTTACCGTTACTGTACACTCCTGAATTAGCCTATCCTCGAAATCGAACTGCGCTTTTTAAGAGCGCCAAGGGGTTTCCGCGCCTTGCGGAGCCTGTTTTTTCGATGGTAAGGAGTTGTTATGTATCCCGTATCCTGTCGATGGTTGTCATGCCGTACGTTATTGATGTTGGCAACCATCTTAGTTATAACCTTATTTTCAAACACACTTCCCGCCGAGGAGCTTGAGTTAACGCCAGAACGGGCAGTCAGTATTGCCTTGGAAGACAATCCCAACCTTGCCCAAATCAAGGCACGTAGCGACGCGATGGCTGAGATTCCTTCGCAAGAGGGGACGTTGCCCGATCCCACGGTGAATTTCGGGGCGCTTAACCTACCTGCGGCAAATGGCCTCAACCTTAACAGGGAAGACATGACGATGCTGGAAGTCGGGTTCAGCCAAGCTATCCCGTTTCCCGGAAAACTGGCATTGCGGCAAAAAGCTGCCACTTTTGAGGCGGAAGCCGCCGCCAATAGCGTGGAGGAAGCGCGTCTTCAGCTTGTCCGAGATGTCAAAATCCATTGGTGGCAATTGCTGTCGTTGCACCGCTCCCTACTCATCATCGATGATACCGAACAACTGCTTAAGCAACTGGTCGAGATTGCCCAGGCCCAATACCGGATAGGCGAAGGGCTTCAGCAGGATGTCCTGTCTGCGCTGCTGGAGCAAACCAAATTGGCCAAGGAAAAGGCACAACATATTGGAATGCACCGTGCAGAAATTGCCCGTTTGAACGCTTTGCTCAACCGCCCCACGGATAGTGCCGTCAAATTGCCTGATGACATAGAAATTCATTTGCCGGATATACACTCCGACAAGGAATTACGTGGGTATGACGAGCCCCCCCGTCCCCTTCTTGCGGAACGGAAGAACGCCATTGATGCCGCCCACACTCGGCTCGAATTGGCAAAAAAGGATTATTACCCTGATTTTACGTTCGGAACTGCCTATGCTTTTCGCCAGAACACGCTGAACGGTCAAAGCCGTAGCGCCAAAGCGAACTACTTAAAGAACGTTACGCATTGGCAGATACGCAGCGACAAATTCAGGCTGAAATCAACACGTCCTTAGCCCTTTACCGTAGCAACCGCGAACAATTTGAGTTGCTGAAAAACAGCATTCTGCCGCTTGCCCAACAAAATATCGAAAGCGCCCTTGCCGCCTACCAGGCCGGCAAGACGGATTTCGTGAATGTGATCCGCGCCGAAAACGCTTGGTATGAATATCAAACCCAGTATTGGCAAACGTTAGCCGAGACGCACCAGGCCTTGGCGCAGATGACCGCCGCGATTGGGAGAGAGTCCTTATGAATAAAAACCTACTATGGACAGCATTGGTTACCTCAGGTTTAGGTGTTACAGGCGGTTATTGGTTGGCCTATAAGGCTATAGGCGGCACATCCAATACTGTTCAAGCCGAACAGGAACCATTTTTTTACCGCAATCCCCTTCCCAGAGATGGGGGAAGTGCGGCAACAGGTCAGGAATCCGTACCGACCATAAATCCGTCAGTGGCTTCACCTACAACAACCACCAGACAAGTTGTTCTAGAACCAGAAAGCAAGATTCTGTATTACCGCAATCCTATGGGGTTGGCCGATACGTCACCAGTCCCAAAGAAAGATGCGATGGGGATGGACTACATACCCGTTTATGAAGAAGAACTGGACAGCAAAATCAATATTCTTCGGGTAAGTACCGAAAAAATCCAGCGTCTCGGGGTAAAGACAGCGTTAGTGGAAAACACTGAAATCGTGCATATCGTCCGTAGCGTAGGCAACATTGACGTTGATGAGCGGAGATTGACTGACGTAACGCTCCGTTTCGATGGGTTTATTGAGAAACTCTACGTAAACGCCACGGGACAGCCAGTCACCCGCGGTCAACCTTTATTTGAGTTGTATAGTCCGGCGCTTGTTGCCGCGCAACAAGAATATCTGACTGCTAGAAACGGCCAAGCAGCACTCGGTAATAGTGAAGCCTGGGTACAATCCGGTATACGGAACGTGACGGAAAACAGCCTGGAGCGTTTGCGGTTGTGGGGAATATCGGGGGCTGACCTGATTGAGCTACAGCACGGCAAGGTCAGCAATACGATGGTTGTCCGGTCGCCAGCGTCCGGCGTCATCATGGAAAAAACAGTAGTTGCCGGTGCCAAGGCCATGTCGGGGGACATCTTATACAAAATAGCCGACCTTTCCCAAGTATGGGTCATTGCCGAAGTCTACGAGCACGATATCGGCGTTATCAAACGGGGCCAAACGGTATTGGTAACTCTCGACGCCTATCCAGGGCGCACTTTTACAGGCAAGGTCGGGTTTATTTATCCTATGCTCGACCCAGCGACCCGCACAGTCAAAG
>JBGAWU010000325.1:0-3475 GCA_044227425.1 Methyloglobulus sp. | reverse complement strand
AGGCCCATCGCCAACACAATGTCAAAAGGCGGGTGACTTTCAATGTCGGCAACCGTTAACACTTTACAATAAAACCGGCCCCGGTTGCCGAAACGCTTTGTTGCTTGGGTTATGTAAGCGCTGCTGATATCGAAGCCACTGTAATCGACCTCGGGAAGATAAGCTAAAATCTCAGCCGGGCCGCAGCCAATATCGAGAATCCTACACCCAGGAAATGGCTTGATAAACTCACTTACAAATCTAACTCGCAGGCTATGCGCCCCCATTATGTTTTGGAAGGCATTGTAGATCAGCGGGTTTGAAAATATGGCCCGGACTCCGTTTGTAATTTGCGCCATTATTGGATTCTTTTTGTCAAAACGCAATCAATCGCCGGTTGCAACGCAAGCGGAATATAGCCGGCCAGACGGTGAACCCGAAACTTTAGCAATGCCTGAATGAGCGTTCTCATCCATTTTGATCGGCGCAACGCAAAATTTTCGTCAGTATTTATCCTTTCGAAAGTTGAAACCAAAAACTCCCGGTTGAATTTGGCCGCTACGCCAGGAAGGCCGGACGCGATTTTATTGACTTGCGGCAGGGTAATCCAATTTAACGAACGCCAAGTTCCTTCTGGATCCGGTAAACCGCTTTTACTGAAAATTCTATTTTTGAATATTTTCTCGGTAATTTTTTTGGAAAAAAAAGTTGGTATATTGAAATGCGGCTCATAGGGAAATAAATAATTTGGGCAAGTGAAACGATAACGTCCGCCTGGCAAGAGACTAGCCACAATATTGTTTATCACTTTCTTAACGTCATTGACATGCTCCATGACATTCACTGAAAACGCGTACTCGAAATAATCGACCACAACCAAATCTTCAGCACAATGAGTCAACAATCTGGGGACATAGCCTGATAATTCGGCTTTTTTCAAAACTAACGCCCGCAACTTGTCGAAGTGAGAAAAACCATCCCCTATTGGTTCAAGCGCTGTTACTTGAAAACCTTCCCGTACTAACTGGCAACTTAGCAGGGTACAGCCAGCCCCGACCTCCAGAACTTTAGCCCCATGCTCCAGTTCAGCCAAGTCGGCGGCAATATACTCGCGTCCGAATCTCGCTTCCCCTTCATACATTGTCAGAATCGGTAATATTTCAGGGGCATTTAAAAGCACATATTGGCGCACATCATTCAGCCAATCATCGATATTGCTTGTGTTCTCAGACATTAACTTCTTATCCCTAAGGCTATGCCCAAAAGAATCAAACCCGCCGAACAAAGTTTCATAACAGTGATACTTTCCGCTAAAAAAAACCATCCGCCCACGATAACCAACAGAAATGTAGTGCCAATGTAAATAGGAAACGCAACAACCAGCGGGAGCTTGGTAATGACGTAGAGCCAAACGAAAGAAGCTAAAAGGGCCGCAATATATGCCGTCATGATGATTGGGTCGAGCAAGTATTTTAATAACCGTTCCAAGAATGGCCCATTGTGCGGGAAGGCATTCCCAATGCCTAACGTTCTCCATTTTATGGCGATTTGGCTGTAAGCAACCAATAACGCAACTGGGAAAACATAAATTAATATTTTCATTTCTTAAAATCCCTTCCTACTTTTCCACTAAACGATGGTAGACATCCTGTGGCCGTTTAAAAACAAATCCGAGCGAACTATAGAGGTTGACTACGGCAAGATTAGAAAGTGAAACCGAGCTTTTTACTTCCTCGTTATTTTCCGCCAGCAGTTCGAGGCAAACTTCACTCCACCAGTATTTGGATAGGCCTAAACCACGGTAATTTTCCGCCAGCGCGTGCAA
This sequence comes from Methyloglobulus sp., assembly GCA_044227425.1. GTDB lineage: Bacteria > Pseudomonadota > Gammaproteobacteria > Methylococcales > Methylomonadaceae > Methyloglobulus. Next base: position 1,671 of record JBGAWU010000325.1, on the reverse strand, counting down.
TACCAGGCTATTGCCGCTATAGGCAATAAATCCGGCCAAATCCCCTTTCCAATACAATCCATATACCTGCTGGATTTCAAGAAGTTGTTTCAGCCAGTTCACATAACGTAAATTTGCAGCGGCTTTAGATAAATTAAAATCACGGTGAAACCGTCCGTGAGAAAAAGCGCCGTTGCAAATCGTTAATGCCTGTTGCACATCGATTTCTTTGGAAACGGTGGCATCTTGATGTTTCGCCGCCCGTAACCTCGCAGCAGTACAACAAGGTTCTGCCAGCGTATCGCAATAATAAAAGCCATATTCATGCAGCAATGCTTTATTTGCTAGCGGATCTACCTTAATGGTATGGTGGCCTTGAACCTGAACGGCCTGTTTAAGCGCTCCGCTGGAATATTCCTGCAATTCCCAGGTTGGTATCCCGAAAGCCGCTGTATCCCAGGATGTTGGCTTAATCAGCGGAGTTTGACCCATCGAAAGTTGCCCGTCTGATAATATATAGGGGTCGTCTTTTGGTTTCATCAAACGCCTTGCCGAGATAAATTCCGAGGATTCCAAGGATGCTTATTATGATGCCGCCGATAAAATATATGGAAACAATCAAACTGTTCCAACCGGGAATTGCCGCTTCGTATAACAACGCCCGTCCAAAAATATAGGTGCCATAACAAAACGAGAAAAATGCCATTAAAAATCCCAAGCGTACCGCTAACCGCAAAGGCTTATCGGAATAAGCGATAATGGTTTCAGAGGCTAGTTTCCATAGTTTTGCAAACGTGTAAGTGGATTTTCCTTCGAACCGTTCCGCATGTTCAACCTCTATACTGGCTGTCGGGAATCCCATCCATTGGACTAAACCGCCAAAGAAACGCAACTGTTCGCGCATGTGCCGAAAATTAACCGCTACTTTCCTCGACATGATACGAAAATTCCCGCTTTCGCCGTCGTAGTTAATGTCCGCCAAGTAGCTGAATACTTTATAGAATATCCATGATGTCAGGCGTTTGAAAAATGGGTCTTGCCGAGTCCCCCGTTTGGCTAAAACAATGTCATAACCTTCTTGCGCTTTTGCATACAGACGGGGAATTTCTTCTGGCTGGTCTTGCAGGTCACAGTCCATCACGACCACCCAGTCGCCCTCACAGTGGTCCATGCCGGCTGTGATACCGTAGTGCTGGCCGAAATTGCGGCTAAACTGGATTCCGCGCACCCGCGGGTCGGCTTTAGCAAGTCGTTCGATGACTTGCCAAGAATTGTCCCCGCCACAGTCTTCTATGAGTAAAATTTCAAAATTAGGGGAAATGCTTTGCAGTGAAGTTTTTAAGCGCCGATACAACTCGTCGAGACAGTTCTCAGCCTTGTATACCGGTACGACAACGGACAGATGGGGCAAGGTTGGGTTTTGCCCGGATTGCATAGGATCGTTTTCTTTCATTTTTACTGCTTAACTATTTATTTAATGTAAACGGAATTTTGAGACGTTATAAATATCGCGGATCCAGGCAAACCAGCGATATCGGTTAGTTGAAAAGCCATTTTAAGTTATTCCTGATAGTTTACTATTTTAACCATTGCTTGCCGCAGTCATTTTAACAGTGTTGGGTTGCTTGGCGGCATAGGGTGGCATTTCTGAAAGGTCGGTGAAAATATGCTTAATTGATTTTTCATTAAAAA
>JBGAWU010000324.1:0-3490 GCA_044227425.1 Methyloglobulus sp. | reverse complement strand
GACAGCTACCATGCCCATCACGCCTAAAACCCGGGCAATAGTTGCATCAGGTATGCCTCGGCTGAAACCAGCCACAAAAGCCGTCCAGCACGACAACACCAGCGCCCAGAGTAATAACGAACCCTCGTGCGCTCCCCATACGCCGGAAAATAAATACAAGACCGGTAACGCGGTATTGGAATTCATTGCGACATACTGCACGGAAAAATCGTGGACTAAAAAACTGTAGGTCAAACAACCGTAAGATAACGCCATGAAAAACAACTGGCCGTAAGCTGCCGGTCTTGCCAGGGCAATCCAGCCGGAAACGGAACGGGTAGCACCCGCTATCGGTACGACGGCTAAAGTAACCGCCATACAAAACGCCATTATCAGCGAAAAATGCCCGATCTCAGGTATCATTGGGTTGCCCCTGTTGGGTTGTTTTCCGGTTTTTTCAAACTGCCTGCAACTTCCGGCGGCATATAGTTTTCGTCATGTTTAGCCAGCACTTCTTCGGCGACGAAAACACCTTGCGGATTCAATCTGCCGTGAGCGACGATACCCTGCCCTTCCCGGAACAAGTCAGGCAAAATTCCAGTGTACTCAACGACGACTTCTTTTTTGAAATCGGTAAGTTTAAAGCGAACCAACATCCCGTTGCCCGGCCTCTCGACCGTGCCTTTGACAACCATGCCGCCCAAACGGAACAAGGCGTCCTTAGGCGCTTTGCCTTCTACTACATCCGTGGGTGGGAAGAAGTACATTAAATTATCGTTGAAAGACTTAAGGGCAAATGCGGTTGCTAAACTTGCACCAACCACCATCAGGCCGATAAGGATTAGTCGTTGTTTTCTTGCAGGTTTCATTTATCTTGACGTTTTTGTTTAAGCGCTTGCTGACGCAAAAAACCTTTGCGTTGGACGATGGGAATAATAATATTGATGACCAGTATAATAGTAGCGATTCCATAGGATGTCCAAACATAAAATGCGTATCCTCCCATGGCAAAAAATTCTTGCAAACTCATTAGACATCCACCTCGCAGGTTTTGGCCTTAACCCATTGGGAATTACGTTCCCTTTGCAACAACTCAACCCGCGCACGTAAAATCATGGCAATCAAATAATAGACCTTGAATGCTAAGGCCATCAGCAGCAAAGGCACCAGCATCGTGACATGGATGGAAGGCTTGTCCATTTTAGTCACCGTCGGCCCTTGATGGAGCGTATTCCACCATTCGACCGAATAATGGATGATCGGAATATTAACCACACCCACTAAAGCCAGAATGGCGACCGCTTTGGAAGCAACGCGTTTGTCGTCAATTGCACCGTACAATCCGATAACGCCCAGATATAAAAATAATAAGATAAGTTCCGAAGTCAACCTGGCATCCCAAACCCACCAGGTACCCCACATGGGTTTGCCCCAGAGCGAACCCGTAACCAACGCAATAAAGGTAAAACTGGCGCCAACCGATGCGCTACTGATAAGAACGATTTCAGCCAGTTTGATCCGCCAAATCAGGCCAATCGCACCGGTAATAGCCATGACGACATAAATAAACAGAGACATCCAGGCACTTGGCACATGAATGTAGATGATGCGGTAACTGTCGCCTTGTTGGTAATCTGGCGGCGCCAAATACAAACCGCCGTAAAGGCCGGGAATCAATAACAACACCAATATTACAACGAGCCAAGGCATCAAGCGTTCGGTGAACGCATAAAAATGCGGGGGCGATGCCATCCGGTGAAAAAACAGGACGACTGCATCGGGGACTAAAAACATATCGATAAACTCAAAAACTTTTACGTATCAAAACGTTATTGTGGCTAAGCTTTGCAATAAGAAGGTATCCAGCTACGGTCAACCAATTCTTGTGGCACCGCATTAAAATCGAACGACAAGCCATCTTTAATCATTTGATCGACATTGAATAGCTGGCCTACTTCGGGAATATCCTTATAAAACATAGTGAACAGGGGGACTACCATCATTTTAGATATCTTAGTCGCGATTGGGCCTAAAAAGTTTCGACGCTGCCCCACATGGGCGACTTCATCAATCGTAATTTCATTCAACAATTCGCGTAACCGTTGCCTTACTTCGGGTTCATCCGCCAAAACATCGTCGAACAAACGATCCAAATGCAGGTAAAAAGACACGCCCATCAGTTCGGTAACAAAGGTCGGACCATCCATAATAAACCCCGGCAATTTAGGGAATTGTTCATAGACCCACTCCTTCCAAGGCGTTAACCTCACCCATTCGACCTTATCCAAGCCGCAGGTCCGCAACATTTCATTAAACAGGCGGGCGTGGCAAAACTCTTCCGCCAAATGCACACGGCTAATTTTATCTTCAACGGAATGGGAATTCGCCATATCGGGTACGACATCCCACGCACCGCTAATGCCAACCCATTCGTGCCGGGCAAATTTATAAATCCCGGTTAGCATCAAGGTTAAACGATCCAGCGATTTAGGATCGTCCTTCATTTCAACATAGTTGCGATAAAAAGCGTCGGGATCGACCAACGGTTTTCTTAGCCTTACCGGGTTATCCTCGAAATATTTAAGGCGGGTTCGCTTCTTGACGAGATCCTTCTCCGCTTCTAACAGGTCGCCGCCGTGCTGCTGGGTAAACTTCCAGTAATCTTCAAAATTTTCCTTTCTTTGTTGTTCCGTTGCAGAGGTAAAAACAGAGAGAAACTTGCCCGAACCCATAATGCCACACTCGATATTTTGTTTTAATTAACTAAACATTGTACGGGATATTAGGAATTTATACTCATCTTTAATGCGGCGGCCGTCGGCCAAGGCGCCAACACCAGCGCCATTAATAACATTGAAATCAAAATACTAACCTGCGCATGCACCGGCAGCCCCATGCTTGCCATCTCGACGGCATTGCTGGCGAAAATCAACACTGGCACATACAAGGGCAAGACCAGCAAAGATAAAATCATCCCGCCGCGCCGTAACCCTACTGTCAGCGCAACGCCTACCGCGCCGATCAGGCTTAAAACGGGGGTACCTAGCAACAATGTTAGCAACAAGATACTTAAGGATTGATTAGGCATCCCTAAAAAAACCGCCAATAAAGGCGCGATAATGATTAAAGGCAACCCTGTCGTAAGCCAGTGCGCCGTTATTTTGCCCAATACCAGGATCGATGTTGGATAAGGGCTGAGCAAAAGCTGCTCAAGCGAGCCGTCGTCAAAATCGGAACGGAATAAACTATCCAAGGACAGCATGGTCGCCAACAACGCGGATACCCAGATAATTCCGGGCGCTATCGCTTGCAATAATTTCGGCTGTGCTCCGATTCCGAGGGGGAACAAGGTAATAACAAGGATAAAAAACAGTACAGGATTGGCGATTTCCGACCGTCGCCGCATGGCCAATACGAGGTCTCGGCGAATTATGGCGCTAAACGCTTGATACATTGCCATCAGCTCAACCTTATCGTTTGCATGTCCACACCACCTTGCAAATTAATGTCA
>JBGAWU010000323.1:0-3520 GCA_044227425.1 Methyloglobulus sp. | reverse complement strand
GAAGAAAGCCAGCAACTCCGGATTATTACAAATGCCCATATCAAGCGGGCGGACGCCTTAGCTGCGAATCCAAACTGGGGCTATACCATCCGTTACGAACTACTGGACAAAGGAGGTAAGCTTTTGAAATCGGGGAATTACCAACAATATAGCCGGATTACCAGTTACACGAACGAGAAAGGTGAGCTTGTCTATAATAATTACTATGCGAACCAAAATTTGGTGCCGCTTGATGGGCGTGTGATCCTGCTAAGCCTGAAAGGTATGCATGACGTAGCCTACATTAAAGTCGGGCTGGAAGCCATCAATCCTGCGATCATTGAAACAGCTATCCGTGTCTATGTGCCACTTAAAATTGCCCAACAACGCTTGGCTACAGAATGGCTTCGGATGAAGCCAGAGCAAAGGGAAAATCTGGCGAAAAACATTATTTATCCGGCTTCGTTATTATCGCCGTCGGAAAAAATGAATCTGGTGATGCACCAATGGCAACCGCTTGGGCCTATGGGGGTGACTGGTACGGCCTATCAAACCATGACCCTTTATACCTTAAGGGATCTAGAGATGGATGCCGCATACACGCTGGCTTCCGGTTTACAGTCCGACGATAAGCATTATGCCGTCATACCGTTGCCCGAGGGCGGCGGCGAAGTGGAGCTTTCCTTTAAGGATTTGGATGGCTCGGTGTTGAAATCGACGATGGAAGTTAACCTCCAGTGGTTTGGGCGCAGTTTGCAGGAACGCTGGCAGAAAACCGAGATTTGGACTAAAGACTCTACTAGCTTGAAATTCGGATTAAACGGCGGTTTGTTGGTCATCCGTCCCGCATTGCCGGTCATTGTGGCCGCGTCGCTAAGCTCCGCAACCGAAACCAAACATGATATTTCCGACGCTTTATTATCGATTAAGTCCTATCGCGCTAATTTTGGTGTAGACTTCGACATACTGCATTTTCAGCAACAATCGACAGCGATACGTATTGATGTTAGACGGTTGTTCGATCCCGCCCAGGCGCAAGGTGCTGAAAAAGTACAATATCAATGGCTGGATGAAGAAAATAAGACAGTTAGCAGCGGAACTTTGACTGCGTTGCCCACACCTTCTTTGTACGACCGCATCGGTATGATAACCGACGGCATCAATGTGAGCGATCCGGTCAGCTATTATTTCCATGTCCCGGCAACGGTTGCCCACATTCGATTAATAGCCAGCGGTCCTGGCCTGTTAGTCGGGCTATATAACCAGCCTTACGGTCTGGCTAAAGTCCAGAGAGTACCGGAAGACCTTTATTTTGCTTCTTCTATTTATAAAGACGTGCGGGACCAGCAATTGAGTTGGTTCCCTTTACCTCCGTCCAATGAAAACCAGCTTCTGGAACAACAGGCAGTACAATGGATTAGCGGACAATATCGTCCGCCGGAAGATAAGCCCGATGTGTTGGCGGGTGAATATTTATGGCAGGATTTCATTCCCGAAGGCCAAAATGCGGCTTTTTATTTACTCACGGGTTACATAGGGGAAGAACCACGGGCGGACGCTTTACCCAGCATTTATTGTGCATTGCCTGTTAATCGAAATGTCGCGGTAAAGTTGGCTGCTTTAAACGGGTTGAAGACGACCGCCCCAGAGCTGGTCTACCTTCGGGATACGGAAAAACCGTTTAGGACCGAGGTTTATGCCAACCAGCAAAAAATACTCTCGTTAAATACCATGGGGCGACAAGGCATCGCCCACTTGCCGGAACTTGCCTTGGGCAGACAGACGGTTCGGTTGCAGACTGACGGCGGCGGACAGTGGTTAATGAATTATCAGGCGAATTGCACGGGTGCCCGTTATTTAAAACGGCGGGTATATCTGCTGAAAGCCGGTCATCCGCTGGATTTTCTTGTACAGCACGGCGCAATCGACGAGGTTTTGACGGCGCGTTTATATACTCCGTTCGGGGAAAAAGAGCGGTCGCAAATTAAAGTGGAGATTACGCCCCAAACAGGGACTCCGGCCTATTCCGAAATGGCGGTTAACTGGACTTTCACCCATCGTTTGTATGACGTCAGGCCTTTAGCCGGTGAGCCTATTCCCCTGTTGTATAGCCAAAATCAATTCATGGGTAGCGGCGAACATTTTGCTATTCCAATCAACAGCGACTTACCGGCAGACTGGTATAGGCTGCGCGTTTCTTTAGCCGAGGGTGCACCTGGCATGGTCATCGTTTCGCAAGTCAAACCTGGAACATACGAGCAACGTCGATTCTATCGGGAGATTAATCTTGAAAAACATTAAATATCTATTGTTATTGGGGTTACTGGTTATGGGCAGAGTTCAGGCGAATGAGTTAGACGATGCGCTTGAGACCGCTTCCGGTAAGGCGGAGTTGACGTCTGCCTCGTTGAGTGAATTGCAATCTTTCAAAGACAAAGTAAGTTCGGCCTTTAAGGGTGCGACAATAACCGATTGGGACAAGATAACCCTGAGTTACACCCATCATCCGGATTACGATACGGTGCAAGAACTCCCGAAATCCAGACAGGGAAGGGGGTTTTTCGTCATCAATACGGGGGCAAAAAATAACTGGTTGCGCCAAGCCCCTCATGCCGATTCCGACTTACACACCGGCGAAATAGCCAGCCGTTTGTTTTTAATGGACGCTTTCAGGGCTGCGCAGTGGAATACCGTGCATCGGGATGTCAGCGATATGGCGCATAGCCCCGACACTTACTGGCAAGCCTATACCCAAGCTTTCGCGGAGTTGTATCCCGATGGCAAAATAATCCAGATCCATGGGTTTGACCAAGAGAACCGCAAATCGGAGGAGGGCGGGGAAAGCGATATGATCTTGAGCGCAGGCAATAAAAATCCGCCCGATTGGTTGCAACAAACCGCGAGTTGCCTTAAAAAGGCAATGCCGCTCCATGTGAGCTTGTATCCATTTGATGTCAAGGAGCTTGGCGGTACTAAAAATGTACAAGGACAATTGCTGAGGGATATGGGGTATGAGGGTTTCGTCCATATCGAGATGAGCGGCCCCATGCGCATGGAACTGCTCAATAATGTTGAAACAAGGAAACGGTTTATCGCTTGCTTATGATGGATCGCCTAATATTGTTAGGGCAGCTAATCGGTTTGCTGTGCCTAGGCATTGCGTCTGATTCTGCGGCTCAAGCCCGTATGGATGCAATGGAGTTGAGGTTGTTGGAGCCTTACAGCCTGGCGTTGCGTTGGGATAATGTCGAAGCCGATGTGCCTTACTGGATTAACGGGACCAAACCCGACTATAACGATGATCTGGACATGGAAACGGTGCGTTTGGCGCCTAAGCAACAACTGACTTTGTTTCTGCCTGCCTATGAAAGCTTGCGCTTCTTTCATCCCAACCAGATGTTGGATGGCAAGGAACTGGACGTTTACAGCTCGGATGGTTCCGGGTTGACGTTAAAGCAAGCGATGAAGCCTTCTACGGATGGGCATTCGTTAGTGTTTTCGCCGAATTCGGCGGCGCCGTTAGTGATCCATATCCAACGAG
>JBGAWU010000322.1:0-3523 GCA_044227425.1 Methyloglobulus sp. | reverse complement strand
TCTGCATATCAAACTGACGACGGTCAAGGACCATGTCCGGCGGATATTCATGAAACTCGATATCGAGCGCCGTGAAGACCTGCTGCCAAAGCTATTGAAAATGAACGGCAGGGATAGGATGATTTTGGATTAGGTCAGTAATAGCAATCCCAACATACATTTACAGGGTTATAAACAAGTTACAGGTTGTACGGTTCCGATCTCGACCCAGCCTTTTCAACACTACAATGCGAATCTTGCCAACCGGTGTAAAGTAAAAAACGGATGCGAACAGTAAACACCCTCGGAACTATGAATGCGCTTGTGCTCAAAATAGTTTTGGTACTGGTTTCCATGCTGCCCCTAAATAAATTTGGGCTTCCGTAAAAACAGGGCGAAAGTTTCCGCCCCGTTGCAATGGCAGTTTACTTCGTCCTTAGTGGCACCACATCCAGGTTATAGGTAACATCCAGTATAAAAGACGGGTTAACCTTGCTTTCTGCGTGTATATGCAAGACATGGTCTGTCTCGAAAGTACCGGGATTATTGTCATCCCCATCGTTGTCTTTGATTTCTTTCACCTGAGACCAAATACCGTCGGCAACACTGGGCGAATAAATGGTCGCGGGCAAGCCGCCAGCTTCATCGGCGCAAGCATCCGCAAATCGGCCGTTAATTGGAAAAGCGACATAGAAAACTTCTGATTTGGCTCGACGCATGGGCAACGGCTTACCGTCCAAGGTTGCTTTCAGATGCGTGGCGCCATTGATAAAGGGAGCCAACAAACTCCTCAATTCAGCAATGGGCGTTAATTCATCGATTGGTTGGCCGCAGGCGCCCGGCACGTCCAACGTAAAATTATTGATGACCGGAAAAAACAAATTAGTTCCTTCTGGAATGGCGCAATTGCGTACGACTGTCTGCCCGTAGGAACCTACCAAAAACCAATCCTTGCCCTTTTGGCTGACCATGCAGCGATCCCCGTTCAAATCTTCAATAGGATCTCCATCATTTGGAAACGACGATACCCACTGCCACCATTCAGCGCCTAGCTTATGGAATGATTCCGATTCCGCCTGGGATTGAATCGGCATAAACCACGCCAACACCAACGCTGCCAAGACCATATATCGCTTGTTTGTCAGTTTTGTACTATGTGTGTTCATCATTAGCCCTCATAGAGTCAATTTATGGAATAAAATTCTATTTTTCAATTAAATAGCAAATTTTGTTAGCTATAAAATTGAGCTTTCAATTTAAAACCAAAAAAAGATTTTCACACCCTCCCCAAGCAGGGAACTTGATGTTCAAACCCAACATATTTTGCACAATAATCTACGTCAAAGTCGGGCAGTCGGATGGGCAAATTGCTCGCCACATAGGGTGTTTATCAATGAACGAGGATGACTTATTTCTTCCCGCAGCCACTATTGCCGCAATACAATAGCCAGCGTCGACTTACCCGCCCGAACGAGCTGACATTTGCCATAAGGTTATGCATTATCTTACCTCTATGTCAGGTCATGGCTTTGAATTAGTGCGAAAACCTTATCGGCTTTCGTTTTCCAAATAAGTGCCGGAGAGCTTATCGAAATAAAAATTGATTAAGCCGTAATTTTTATCGGGATAAACATGATGAACCCGGTGCAGTCTTTTTAACCTGCGAAACCAAAGGTAACTGAGCAGCCAGGATTTGCTCAAGTGAAAATGGGTATGCAAATAAATTTGCAGCAAATAGGAAACGGCGCTACCCGACGCAATGGCAATAAAATACTCAACCGGTAAAACCCCGTAAGCAATGCCACTTATGACAGCCACCGGGATGAGGAACGAAAACGTAATGCTCTCCTCATCCTGATCGTATACTGCCGACTCAAATTGATCCGCCGTATAGGCCTTATGGTGCGATTGGTTATGGACAGCATGTAAAAACATTAATCCTTTGATGGGGTTGTGTCCAAACACTTTATGCAAAACTGCCTGGATAAAGCCCATCGTTTGTAAAGCGACTATAAAAGTCAAAATCAGTGTTACGGTCAGCATGTTGCCTCCTTATTAAGCGATTTGGAACGGTTATTCCTTGCAAATTCAATTATCGATTCGGCCTTTTAAAGTCTTTACTCCCGTTCGCCTTGAGCCTATCGAAAGACGGTATGTGCTTTCGACGAGCTCAGTACGAACAGCCCAGGCTTAACGGGCTGCATCAATATTCCGTAACGACAGCGGATTAATCCGAACAAACACCACAAAAAATTTTTAGCCGATGTGTTTTCACCTGCCGCCAGCAAACATGCCACCTAGCGCAAGGGCGGCGGCTGAAATAATGACCGTATCGGCTATCACCGCAAAAGGTAATGCCATATACCACAGCGGCTCCGGGTTACTGCTCCAAATCAATTCATCCGGAATTAATAGCTCAGAGCTGGCGTAACGGTTGTTGCCGTTTTGTGGCACTGTTTTTGACACCAAGATAAAGCAGGGGACGGATTTTATACCGTGGCAAACCGAAAATTGCCCTGTCCGTTCAAGCGTTGTCGTTTGCGATTCTTCATAGGTTTTAAACGTGCCAACAACCATGAACGGCTCGTTTTTTACCAAGCTCTGCTGCAATTTTTCACCCTGGAACAAAAACGCATCGTCGCTTTTGATGTCTTTCGGCACGTTAAGAACGGAAAGCTTACGCCAATTCGGTTTGGGGGATGTGCAACCGTTTTCGATAGGTAACGTTAACTTATAAGCCAGAACATTTTCCCTATCCTGAAGCTTTCCGCTCCACCAACTTTGTTCTTCCTTGGGCTTAGGCTCCAAAACCTGAAGTTTTTTAAATTCATAGAGCCCCGATTCTCCTTGGCTTATAAGATTTTCTGGAATCCTTAGGGTAAAGCGGTTCTTTGTTTTGTCTTGACGAACAACCGAATCGTCAATGCACAGGATGTATTCTTGTAATGCAGGATCTTGCCAAACCGATTCGACGCTGGCATTCATCGGCATTTCGCTTTTTTCAACACCTTGGGTTGCCTTCCACACGGCGGGCGTGGCGCAACCTTGTAAATAGCAAAATGCGACGGCTAATGCTGTTTTTTTCATGATCGTTCTCCTTCCAAAAACCGGGAAAGCCTTAATGTTCGGCCTAATTGCGCAACGCGATACGCTTGAGGAAAATTATCTATAAATTTTTCAGTGATTTAAATATTCACCACAACCTAGGCCGCTCGGTTCGAATTGAGTTGCCCTATCTCTCTTGGAAGGAGTTTTACCTATAAATAAAACTATTTGGCGGCAATTGACGGCCTATCAGCTCTCTGATTTGCCTAACCGTCAGGCTAACGGATATACGGTTAGCTAAAAGAGCTAGCCGACTGGACAGTTGTATCAATCCAAGCATTGCAATAATCTAGGTTCTTTCCGGTTTTATATCGAGTGTGCGAACGCGCTCCCCGGTCGAAACGATTTTGGACGGCATTGTAGCCGTAAGGATTAGCAGGGTGGTCAAATGACAAAAGCTGAAGAAAAGTACCGCGAACAAATTGAAATCGAGCGGCTT
>JBGAWU010000321.1:0-3523 GCA_044227425.1 Methyloglobulus sp. | reverse complement strand
AAATACAATAATAAACAGTAGAACCGATAAGCCGATGCGCACGGTTAAAGCCTTAACAATTTTTGGAGAAGGCCCGGCATCCGATTTGTGTTTGACTAAATGATAAAGTGCCGAACCCAAACTGAAAATGATCATTAAAAAAACAGCGATAATAATAGTTTTTATCATTATAAAATATGTCTTTTGAAAGCTATCGAAACCACATTCTTATTGATTTAATGTGGATTTCAAATACCTGTTGTTAAAAAATCTTGTAATAGGGCTTGTTGTAAATAATGAAATTTCAACTTTTACCTACGATAGCCTATCTTTGCCTACTTTCATTATTACTGGCATTAAGCTTTTGGCAGTTTAACCGTGCGGAAGAAAAGCGGATAGTGCTCATGTTACAAGAAAGCAATAAAAATACGGAAACTTTATTGTTATCGGACAGGTTGGCAAAGAATTTTGAATTGGATTTATATAAAAGGACTAAAGCAGAAGGGCATTTCGATAAGGATCACCAATACTTACTGGACAATCAAATAAATCAAGGCAAAGTCGGATATTTTGTTCTTACGCCGTTTTTGATAAAAGATGAACAAGCTGTCGTTCTGGTGAACCGAGGTTGGTTGCCTTTAGGAAAAAAAAGGGAAGAGTTGCCCAATATCAGTGTCGGCGACGAAAAGAGAATAATTTCCGGTCGCATTAACCGGTTTTCTGGCATCGGCATTAAATTAAAGGGGGCTGAAATACCGACTAAAACGTGGCCTGCTCTAATCCAAGTCGTCGATATTGAGGTATTATCGCAGCACTTAGGGTATAAATTATTGCCTTTTCAAGTTGAACTGGACCAAGATGCGGCAGGCGGTTATAAAAGGGACTGGCACACGCCATTAGCGATGCCTCCGGAACAGCATATCGCCTATGCGGTACAATGGTTTCTTCTAGCAATCACATTGACACTACTGTTTTTTAAATACGGACGACATAAAAACCATGAACAAACGTGAAAACAGAAACAAGTGGGTGGTGCTGATAATATTTGGAATGACGATAGTTCCCTTCGTCATGGCTTGGTTGCTGGGCGGAAAAGCAACTTTTATTGATGGGCAAATTAACAATGGGCGGCTAATCACACCGGCTGTAACCACAAACCGAAGCGATTTGACAGGTATCGACCCCTTTTCCGTCAGCAATATCGGTGAATTGGAAGGTCGTTGGGTTATGTTGAATGTATTGCCTGAGGCTGATTGTAATGCTGGTTGTTTGGAAGCCGTTTATAAAACCAAGCAGTTGCATTTGATGATGAACAAAGATTTGCTTCGCATCCGCCGTGCCGTTGTAGTGTTAAAAGATGTCAAACCTGAAGTATTGGCACAATGGTTTTCGGAGGATAACCGCTTATTAAAAGTCAAACCTAGCGTCGAACTCAGCCGAAAAATAATAGCAATCAGCGATGGGCATATCCCTGACGGTATGCTGTTGCTGATGGATCCTTTGGGTAATTTGATGATGAAGTACGATCCAGGATTTGATCCTTATAAAGTAAAAAGTGATCTCATGCACTTATTGCGAATTTCACAAATTGGTTAAAAAAGACTATGTATAGAAAACTCGTTCTTTTTAATATTGTTATCGGACTGACCGTATTTACAGCGGGTTCGTTAACGCGCCTGTTTGGCTTTGAGCTACTGTTCAACGTCATTGATCCTAAACAGGTTCATTTGTACGGCGCATATACGCTGGCGGCATTAACCCTGGTTGTTTTTTTGGTGTCTTGGGGTCAGGTTCAATGCCGTTTAGCCGCAGTGCTTGGGTCTTTCAGCATTCTTCTTCTGTTGGCTTTACAGGTGGTCTTGGGCATCGGTTTGTTGAACTCCCCAGACCAAGCGGTTCTTATCACAGGTCACATGCTGCTGGGTATGGCGATTCTTTGGTTAACCTTTTGGTTATATCTGCGTACCGATACGGTAATCCGACCGCTGAAACATCCTAATACCCCCGTGGTCTTTACCCGTATCCTGATGGTATTGCTGTTGTTACAGATTATGCTGGGAAGCTGGGTGTCCGTGCATCAAGCGGCGATGGCCTGCACCGGTTTTCCGCAGTGCAATGGGCAATGGTGGCCTGATGCCGATTATCGCAGTCTGATCGATAGTCTTACGGCGGGTATCGGCGAAGTTACCTATCCTGCGCAAGTTGCATTTAACTGGTTGCACCGAGTTGGCGCTTTGCTCTGTTTTATACTGCTTAACGGGCTAATGCTGATTGCTACGTCGGATAAGCAACCCAAGCAAATTCGAAAAGCGGGTTTATGGCTTAGCTTTTTATTGTTTGTAGAAGTCGCATTGGGTGTAATCGGTTATAAGTTTGCAATGCCTTTGGGCGTGGCCGTTGCTCACACCGTATTTTCTGCCTTGCTGATGCTGCCACTAATAACTGTCAGTATTTATGGTCGTTACGGCTACCGCGAGGCAGTAGCGCCGACTACCGAAAAGCCTGAACAGCTTCAACTGGAAAAACCTGTACCAGCGCCGAAAGTCCTTCCGTCGGCGGTGATAAAAACAGAGCATGAAGAACCGTATATCGAACCGGCACCTGAGTCGATATATCTTCGATTAAAAACTCAGCTCGCCCGGACGCGTACCGGTCTGGGCGGTCTCCTGGATAATTTGCAGATAGGCCAAAAGGCTATCGATGAAGATCTTCTGGAAGAGATCGAAGCCAGTTTGTTGATGGCGGATGTCGGTATCGACGTGACGACCAAGGTTATCAACCGACTTACCCAAAACCTTGAACGCCAACAATTACGGGATAGCACAGCATTGACGCTAGCGTTGAAGCAGGAGTTGCTGGGTATTCTTGAACCTTGTAGCCAGCCACTTAAAATTCCCAAGCAAGACAAGCCATTCGTCATTTTGGTCGTCGGCGTAAACGGGGTTGGAAAAACCACGACGATAGGGAAACTAGCCAAACGACTGAAAGCGCAAGGCCACTCAGTCATGTTGGCAGCAGGGGACACGTTCAGGGCAGCGGCAGTTGAGCAATTGCAAACCTGGGGCGAACGTAACGATATTCATGTGGTAGCCCAGCATACCGGCGCGGATTCGGCGTCAGTGATTTATGACGGAATACAATCCGCCCAATCGAAAAGTGTGGATGTGCTGATTGCAGACACTGCGGGGCGGCTGCATACCAAATCCAATTTGATGGAAGAATTAAAAAAAGTAAAACGCATCATGTCTAAGTTGGACGAGACCGCGCCGCATGAAGTCTTGTTGGTGTTGGATGCCGGTACTGGGCAAAATGCCTTGTCGCAAGCAAAATTGTTCAACGAAACCATTGGCTTGACGGGATTGGTATTGACCAAATTGGACGGCACCGCAAAAGGCGGCGTTATTTTTGCTTTGGCAAAACAGAGTGGAATTCCGATACGCTTTATCGGTGTCGGCGAAGGTATTGACGATCTTCAGGATTTCAATGCTGAAAACTTTGTTGAAGCCTTGTTTGTTAAAGACTGATCTCGCTATGCTCAAGTTTG
>JBGAWU010000320.1:0-3525 GCA_044227425.1 Methyloglobulus sp. | reverse complement strand
AACTAACACATCGGCACCAATAATTGGCTTAATGCCCTGCCCTAGTGCCGCTTTATAAAACTTCACCAACCCGAAAAGATTGGCATGGTCGGTCACGGCTACAGCCGCTGAATGCATTTCCGATAAGCGTTTAATTAGCGGTTTGATCCTGACGATGCCGTCAATCAGGGAAAATTCGGTGTGAAGCCTTAAATGGACAAATTTAGGTTGCATGGGTGATGCAAAATAGGACTTTTTTAGATTTAGGGGCTTATTATGTCAAAAATCGGCCTTGAATGGTTTTATTAAGTTGGATTTTTGTACCCTAGTCTGTCCTTGCTGCCATTACTTCTTTATCAAACCTGACGAGAAATAAATAAATATTTTATATCAAAAAGTTATAAATTCACGCCAGGTTTGTTGTGGCTATCAATTAGTTCGGTAGATATTGGCAACATTTCATTGTCAGCACGTGCAATAAAAAAGGGGCCGAAGCCCCTTTTTGTAGATCGGCATTTTGAAAACTATAGATCAATATTTCGGATGCGGGTCGAGCGGAGCGAAACTGCCACCATCCAGCTTATCAATATCTAAATCGCCTTCCGGTACATTACCATCGTTAACCAGATAATTTCTTCGCTGGATGTAGGCATTTTTGATGAATTCATAGCGATCCACCGATGCGGCTTCCGATACTACTTTTTCAGTAGCCAAATTATCGGCGCGTTTATCTATGGCGTTTAAGACATACATTCCACTGCTAACTCCCGCCTCAACCGCGCTATCCAGTCCTGGAAAAGCACCAAAACCGACATAGGTTGCAGGATTCGCCGCCGCATCGCCGATCAGGCCTGCAACGCCCCTGGGCGAACTTGGACCCAGTAAGGGCAATACCAGATAAGGGCCGGCTGGAATTCCCCAAACACCTAAAGTCTGATCGAAATCTTCGTAATGTTTAGGTAAATCGATCATTGAAGCGACATCGAACAATCCGCCCAGACCTGCAGTGGAATTCACTAAAAACCGCGACCCGTCCATGCCTGTCTGAGTCAGCTTGAACTGCAACAAATCATTGAGAGCAACAGCAATATCATTGATATTGCTAAAAAAATTAGATACACCCTCATCGGCGAACTCAGGCATAATCCATTGATAACCTTTTGCAACCGGCTTCATTGCATATTCGTCAAAGTCATCGTTGAACGACTGTACATCTCTGTTCCAGCCTTCCAACGGATCATCAGAATTACCGGTAGTCGCACAACCTATCAATGAGGAAGCAAGAATGAAAACCAAGACCTGCTTTTGTAACTTATTATTTCGCATTTTATGCCTCTAACTCGTTTTTATTTTTGTTTTATAGAAACTACGTTTACCATACCCTAAGTCGAAACAAACGCCGACCCCAAAAAAGACCTTATCCCTTGGCTTATCTTACCGCTCAATAATGACAGCAACTTCTATTCCTCTCGACAAACGTTTTAGAGGGTACCTTCCCGTTGTCGTCGATATTGAAACAGCCGGCTTCAATGCCAAAAAGCACGCAATCCTCGAAATCGCAGCGGTTATTGTCGAGTTCGACTGCAACAAAGAACTCATCATTACCGAACGCCATTCAACCCATGTAGCACCGTTCAAAAATGCCGAATTCGACGAAGCGGCGCTTAAATTTAATGGCATCGACCCGCACCATCCCTTCCGCATGGCGATTGAAGAACTGGAAGCCCTGCAACTGCTGTTTAACCCTATCGCCAAAGCCCTCAAACGTAATAACTGCAAACGCGCCATCCTGGTCGGACATAATCCTGCATTCGATATTTCATTCCTGAACGCGGCCATTCATCGCACCAAAATTAAACGCAGTCCCTTTCATCCGTTTAGTTCGTTCGATACCGCGACATTGGGCGGACTGGCTTACCAACAAACCGTTTTATCCAAAATCATTCAAGCCGCCGGACTCGATTGGGATGACAGCAAAGCCCACTCCGCCCTTTACGACGCCGAAAAAACAGCCGAATTATTTTGTTTGATCGTCAACCGTTGGAAACAACTAGAATCGGCCTCGAATCCAACGGCAGGCTAATCCAGCACTCGTCGCGCGCCCTTCCCGTTTACCCTTCGACAACCGCACTCAACATCGGTTGCAGCTCACCTTTTTGGTACAGGTCGGTAACGATGTCGCAACCGCCGACCAGCTCACCTGCAATATAAAGCTGGGGGTAAGTCGGCCAGTTTGAGTAGCTTTTAAGACCTTCCCTTAATTCGGGATCCTCCAAAATATTCACGGCGGCATACTTAGCATCGCAGGCATCCAAAACCTGCACCGTCTGGGCCGAAAACCCGCACTGCGGAAAGTCCGGCGTACCTTTCATATATAAAATAACCGGGTTATTTTCGAGCTGCTCTTTAATTCTGTCTGTTACATCCATTCGGACTTCCTGTTGATGATTAAAATTACCTTAATTCTATCATTAAGAAAACAAGAAATCCGGTAAATATAGACTTGCTTCACACTTAGTAGAAAATTATAATCGAGCCTTTTTCTTGTAGGCAGTCAAGCACTGCCTTTTTTATTGGCAGGTAGCAATTATGGCAAGTCATGTTATGCCCACCTATGGCCGGTTGGATGTCTGCTTCGAGCGTGGCGAAGGCGCATGGCTATGGGATGAAAACAACAAAAAATATCTTGATGCCTTATCTGGTATCGCCGTTTGCGGCTTGGGCCATGCACACCCTGAAATTCACCGTGCCATCTGCAAACAAAGCGAAAAATTGCTGCATACCTCGAACCTTTACCGAATTAAAGTTCAGGAACAACTTGCTAACCGGTTAATTGAAAAAAGCGGGATGGATAACGTGTTCTTCGGCAACTCCGGCGCCGAAGCAAACGAAGCGGCGATCAAACTTGCGCGGAAATTTGGCCATGAGCGCGGAATCGATAATCCCACCATCATCGTTACCGATAAAAGCTTTCATGGACGTACCTTGGCAACACTCAGCGCGACAGGTAACGAAAAAATACAAAAAGGTTTTGAACCGCTCGTTGAAGGTTTTATCCGTGTGCCTTACAACGACATCGCCTCCATTAACACCGCAATCGACAACAATCAAAACATTGTCGCTATTTTGATCGAACCGGTACAGGGCGAAGGTGGTATCAACATTCCCGCTGACGATTACCTCAACAAAATCAGGGAACTTTGCGATCACCACAATCTCTTGATGATGCTGGATGAAATCCAGACCGGAATGGGGCGTACCGGAAAATTTCTGGCTTTCCAACATAACGGTATCCTACCCGACATCTGTACATTGGCAAAAGCGCTTGGCAATGGCATACCCATCGGTGCCTGTTTAGCATCGGGCAAAGCGGCGGCACTCTTTTCGCCTGGAAACCACGGCTCAACGTTTGGTGGCAACCCGCTTGCTTGCAGCGCTGCATTGGCCGTCCTTGAAGTATTGGATAAGGAAAACCTGATTGAATTAGCCGAAAGCAAAGGCCGGAAAATCACCACCGGGCTTTCACAGCATTTGCAGGGCAATTCC
>JBGAWU010000031.1:0-11896 GCA_044227425.1 Methyloglobulus sp. | reverse complement strand
GTAAAATAACAACGCTGAGAATAGCTGTTATTTTTTGAAAGCTTGTTTATCTCAAAAGTTTCCAAGGAAGTAACAAACGTATAACGTTAACCCTGGCATCCATTGCGATGTCGACAAGCTTTTTACAGGCATTTCAACGCCGACATCTTGTTCCTAAGATTTTATATCCGGCTCGGATTATTTGTTATCGACACCAATTTCTAGTCAAAAAAAAAGTTTAGTTTAAACTATCGTATCAATATTTTTTATACTCAACGGATATAGGACCATGCAACCAAATTCAAACAAAAATCCTGAAAATAATTCTAAGAAATATAGTAGGTTATTTTCAATTTGGATTGTTATTTTTAATGCGAACCCTTTCACAAATAATTAATTGACCAGAAAGAGACTTTTAGTGCCTGTGATTATGTCGGGCTAAAAATAGATACATCAATTTACAAAAAATGGTTAAGAAATGAATATCTCAGACTTCCGTGTCGAACCCGCCGACTACAAAGCCGATTTTGACGACCTGCTCGCTATCCGGGAAGCCGTATTTGTTGTTGAGCAAAATATCCCAAAAGAATTTGTGTTCGACGCGATTGATCCTGGTTGTTACCACTTCATTGCGCGCGACAATCAGCATAGAGCTATCGGAGCCGCACGATTATCGCCTAACCGCAAAATAGAATTCGTAGCGGTGTTGCCAAATTGGAGGAGGCAAGGCATCGGCAAAGCATTAGTGACCGCTTTGCTCGAGAAAGCCCGTAAACTGGGCTTTTTGGAAGTCACGGTTAACGCACAGGTCGAGGTATCAGCATTTTACGAAAAATCCGGCTTTACTTTGGAGGAGGATATTTTTACGGAAACCAATATACCCCATCAGTCGATGCATTTAGCGCTAAGCCCCATCCAAAAATCCGGGCGTTCCGTTCCGAAACCACGTACCGCCACCGTCGAAATGACCGAAATCGGCACCTTTGAAGACTTGCTAAATGCATCGTTTTATTTAACCATGAAAGCAAGAAAACAAATCCGTATCTTCACTCCTGACTTAGAATCGGCTTTATACGGACATAAAAACTTGCTCGAAGCGCTAAAAGCTTTCGCAATCGGCAGTAAAGGCGGCAATATCATGATTATCGTACAAGAAACACTGACCGTTCGCAGCCAGTCGCATCCCTTAATTGACCTCGCACAACGGCTACCGTCAGTTTTTTTATTCCGCACACCCGTCGAGGTTGAGGATTTGCAAGATTCTTCCGCCTATTTACTTAACGACCGCGAAGGTTATCTTTTTCGCCTGCAAAACGATAAGACAGCAGGAAACTGGAGCCCAGCCTTGCCAGCCCGCAACAGACAATTATTAGAGGAATTCGAACGTATCTGGCAACGCTCCCGGCCCTGTACCGAATTTAGGGCGCTGGGAATATAAAATTGGGAATTCGGTTAATAATGGATCAAGCTATGAACTTCATAGTCTCTTAGTTTTTCCCGTCCGTTAAGAAAATCCAGTTCTACCACGAATGCACAAGCCTCAATTTTTGCGCCGGATTTTTCGACCAGTTCGCAACTAGCCTTGGCAGTCCCGCCGGTCGCCAGCAAATCATCAATTAATAACACCCGGTCATTCGCATCGAAAGCATCGATATGGACTTCTAGCGCGGCTGAACCGTATTCAAGATCGTACTCGACAGTTTGGACATCATAAGGCAATTTTCCTGGCTTTCTCAAAGGGATAAAAGGCAAACCAAGTTCCCAGGCGACCAACGATCCGAAGATAAAACCGCGTGCTTCCATTCCGGCAACGGCGGTAATTTCCCTGCCTAAAAACGGCTGCAACAGTTGGTGCACTGACAACCGTAAAGCCGCTGGATCTTTAACCATTGGGGTTATATCTTTGAAGATAATGCCCGGCTTCGGAAAGTCGGGAATATCGCGTATTTTCTTTTTCAGCCTTTCCATTGTTTATCCCTATTTTCCCGAACTTTAAGGTTTGTCTGAAAAAGCATTAATTTGCACCAGTATACCTTGGCTATCCAAGCCGCACGCACTGAGCAATTCTTCCCGGCTGCCCTGTTCGACGAAGCTGTCCGGCAGGCCGAGGTTGAGGGTGTGCCTGAGGATTTTATGTTGGTGCAGCAGGTTGTTGACGGCACTCCCTGCGCCACCCTGGACGACGTTCTCTTCGACCGTGACGATGAGGCTGTGGCTTTTTGCCAGTTCCAGGATAAGCGCTTCGTCCAGCGGCTTGACGAAGCGCATGTTGGCGACGGTGGCGTTGAGTGCGGCCCCGGCTTTCTCCGCTGGGGCGACCATGCTGCCCCAGGCCAGGATGGCGATGTTTTCGCCTTGGCGCTTGATTTCGCCCTTGCCGATCGGCAAGGCCGTGAGTGCCTTTTCTACCGTTACGCCCGGGCCTTTGCCACGCGGGTAACGTACCGAGGCCGGGCCTGGGTGCTGGAAGCCAGTGGTCAGCATCTGGCGGCATTCGTTTTCGTCGGCGGGCGCCATGATAACCATGTTGGGAATGCAGCCCAGGTAACTGTAGTCAAAGCTGCCAGCATGGGTCGGGCCATCTGCGCCGACCAAGCCTGCGCGGTCCAAGGCAAACAGGACATCGAGGTTTTGGATGGCGACGTCGTGGATCAGTTGGTCGTAGCCGCGTTGCAGGAAGGTGGAGTAGATGGCGACGACGGGCTTCATGCCTTGGCAGGCTTGCCCGGCGGCCAGGGTCACAGCGTGTTGTTCGGCGATGGCGACGTCAAAGTAGCGTTTAGGGTATTGTTCTGAGAATTTGACCAGCCCCGAGCCTTCGCGCATGGCGGGGGTGATGCCTAACAGGCGTTCGTCTTGCTTGGCCATGTCGCACAACCAGTCGCCGAACACTTCGGTGTAGGTTGGGCTGCTGGCTTTGGTTTTGGGCAGGTTGTCCTGGGTCGGGTCGAACGCGGGGACGCCATGGTATGCCAGCGGGTCTTTCTCGGCCGGCGGGTAGCCTTTGCCTTTTTTGGTGACGATGTGCAGGAACCTGGGGCCGCTGATGTGTTTGAGGTTTTCCAGGGTTTCGACGAGGCGGTCTACGTCGTGGCCGTCGATGGGGCCGATGTAGTTGAAGCCGAGTTCTTCGAACAGGGTGCCGGGCACGATCATGCCTTTCATGTGTTCTTCGGTGCGCCGCGCCAATTCCCAGACGCTGGGCATCTTGCTCAGGACTTTTTTGCTTTCTTCGCGCACGGAGGAGTACAGTTTGCTGGACAGGACCTTGGTGAGGTAGTTGTTCATGGCGCCGACGTTGGGCGAGATGGACATGTCGTTGTCGTTGAGGATGACGAGCAGGTTGGCGTCGATGGCGCCGGCATGGTTCAGCGCTTCGAACGCCATGCCGCCGGTGATGCTGCCGTCGCCGATGATGGCGACCATGTGGTCGTGGCCACCCTTGAGTTGGTTGGCGATGGCCATGCCCAAGGCGGCGCTGATCGAGGTGCTGGAATGGCCGACACCGAAGGCGTCGTATTCGCTTTCGGCGCGGGACGGGAACGCGCACACGCCGTCACGGGTACGGATGGTGGTCATCCGGTCTTTGCGCCCGGTCAGAATCTTGTGGGGGTAAGCCTGGTGGCCGACATCCCAGACCAGTTGGTCGTTCGGGGTGTCGAACACGTAGTGCAGCGCGACGGTCAGTTCAACCGTCCCCAACCCCGCCGAAAAATGCCCACCAGAGATGCTCACCGTCTGCGTCAGGAACTCCCGCAGTTCTTTGGTTAATGCATCTAGCTGTCCTGTTTTCAGCTTTTTAACGTCCGCAGGACTGTTGATTTTACTTAACAAAGGGTAACTTCCTTTTACCGTTGCTATCTTATCCTGGTCTGGCGGGGTTACAGCTTTGAGAGTCGGTATCCGAATCTCAGCAATCACGTCAGTGCCTAAATTGGTATCGGTTTTTCTGCGTCGTGGTGATTGTTTCATAAGGATCACTCTCAAATTAAGTCAATTGTTAAAACTTACATTTACATAAACGCCGTATCAATGATCTCGCTGGATAATGTATAGCGATAAGTCCCGCAACAAATCGGCTTCAGCGCCGAAAATACTTAAATTTTCAATTGCCTTTTCGTGTAATTCTTGTGCTTTTTGCTTGGCTCCCGCCATCCCTAACAAAGCCGGGTAAGTCGGTTTTTCATTTTCCCGGTCTTTTCCTTGGGTCTTGCCTAACGTCGCGGTATCGCTTTCTTCGTCTAATATGTCGTCCTTAACCTGGAAGGACAAACCGATACACTTCGCATAATTATCCAGTTTGGCCGCCACCTCAGGCCGAATATCGGCTTTAGCCATGGTTGCCATGGTAACGCTCGCCCGGATCAGCGCACCCGTCTTGTGGATATGCATATTTTCCAATTCCGGCAAATTCAATGCTTTACCTACCGAAGCGAGATCGATGGCTTGCCCACCGACCATTCCTTGAGATCCACTGGCTTTTGCTAAAGTCGTAATCATTTTGATGCGGTTTTCCGCATCGGCCGAAATGGTGGGATCGTGCGCCAAGGTCTCGAAAGCAAGCGCCTGTAACGCATCGCCCGTTAAAATGGCGGTCGCCTCATCGTATGCGATATGGCACGTCGCTTTGCCGCGCCTTAGATCGTCATCGTCCATAGCAGGAAGATCGTCATGGATCAAAGAATAAACATGGATGAATTCAACTGCGCAGGCAATGCCGTCAACAGCTTCCGGACCGATTCCCAACGTTTTGGCTGTGCAGTAGGTCAACATCGGCCGCATCCGCTTACCACCGTCCAAGACACAATAACGCATTGCACCGTGCAGTTTTTGAGGCAATATATTGTCGCCCGGTAACCGGGACTCTAAGGCGTGTTCTACCCGCTGCTGACAAAATGTAAGATATTCTTTAAGGGCGTTACTCATCAGCGAATGGCTCCAAGACTTGGCTTCCGTTTTTTTCGATCAAAATCTGAACTTTCTGCTCGGCTTCTTGCAATGATTTCTGGCAAAACCGGGTAAGGTTCACCCCGCGTTCAAATGCTTCCAAAGATTCCTCCAAAGAGATGTCGCCCCGTTCTAACCGAACCACTAATTGCTCCAGTTCTGAAAGCGCATCTTCGAATGAAGGCGTCGTTTTTTTTTTCGGCATGTTGTTGAAACGCAATAAAGCTACAGATTGTTAATATTCTGCAACATTATATATGAATATTGGCTTTCTGTAACAAAGAAAAGTGACTTTATTAGTAGGTAAATAGCGCCTAGTTTCACTTTTTTATGGGTTTTCTAAATGAAAACTTTCGACGTTACTTTTTCGGCTTGATTATTTTCAGACTGGATCAATGATTTTTTTTCGTCACGCCGCATCCGCTTAATTGCAAATTCGCGCTTACTCGCGGAACTGCGATCAAATCCGGTTTCGACATAAGCAATCCGGACTGGTCGTCTTGAACAGAAAAATTTGGCACCTTTGCCCGAACAATGTTGATCGAAGCGTTTCGGAAGGTTGTTGGTAATGCCGGTATACAAAGAACTATCGCTACATTCGATTATGTACACAACCCAATTCAGGGAAGGCTCTTTATTGTTTGGTGGCATACGGAATGGCTGTGACGAAACAGAATAACTGTATCGCAACTTGAAATTTATTGCTTTTTATCCAATATCGGGGATTATATAGCGCTGAATATTCAACCTTGCCGACTTCAAAATACACAACGGTTAGAAAACCGATATTTTCAGCATAATGTTGGCGAGGATCGGTGATAATGCAACGCATTATCAATCTACAAAAAACCATTTTTAAATAGGTAAACAATAAAATGTACAAATTAGTTTTCAGTCTGTGTTTGATTCTTGTGTCCGCTTGGACTCATGCCGAACGGATCGAAAGGGATAACATTCCTGTGGGTATTATCGACCAGATCTATAAAAAACATCCTAAGGCATTGGATTTTTCCGCAGAAAAAAAAGTACATTTTTCTCAAGAATTGCTGAAAATTTATTACAAGGAAGGCGAAGAAAAATTTGTTGACTACTATCGCCCCGACGGTCATTTTTATGTCGCCGGTATGCTTATTGCGGCGGATGACATGATGTTTACCGACAGTAAAGATAAATTAAAATCCGAATTCAACGATTACCACATTAAGCAAGCCGTATTGGTCGTGAATCCAAACGGTGTCGGCGAAGAATTCGATGTCGTGCTGGAAACCGGCGGTAAGGATTGGAACGTCTTGATCGATAAGAAAGGCAATGTCGAAAAAACCGAAATCGAATAAAATTAAAAAATGAGAAATCGTGCTTCCGTTTGTTAATATTAATTATTTCAATATTTTACCAACAAACGGTAAGCACTCAAATCCATACGGCAGCGTTCTAACTAACAAAAATTCACTTTCAGCCGATTTTACCGCTTGCCGACCACTTTTCGAAAACTCAAAAATCCGAAGCCCTTCATTATCTCCAAATTCAGGAAATGGTTTGGGATTTTGTTGTTTTGTTTTCTGGCTTATTCGATTGGGGCGTGTTTAATCCTGCGTTGGCTTCCGCTCCCCACCACGACATTCATGCTTTATCGTCATTTCGAGGATCTTATTGACGACGGCACATACAAACCCATCCAATACCAATGGGTTAGCGCAAAAAAAATCTCCCCTAATGCCGCCAGCGCCGTTATTGCTTCCGAAGACCAGCTTTTCTTCCAGCATTCCGGATTCGACCTGGCATCAATCCAATCGTCGATTGACAACTATCAGGACGGTGGAAAACTACGCGGTGCCAGCACGATTTCCCAACAAGTCGCCAAAAACGTATTTTTAACGCCTTCAAGAAGCTTTTTACGTAAAGCAATAGAAGCTTGGTTTACTTTGATGATAGAGATATTTTGGGGCAAACAAAGGATATTGGAGGTCTATTTGAATATAGCAGAATTCGGCGACCACCTTTTCGGTATTGAAGCAGCGAGCAGATATTATTTCGGTATTTCCGCCAAAGATCTCAGCCGCCCACAATCCGCTTTGTTGGCGGCGACATTGCCCAACCCTATTATGTTAAAAGCGGAACATCCTTCAGCCTATCTTATCAGGCGGAAACGCTGGATTTTAAGGCAGATGGCAAACCTTGACGTCCCTTCTTTTTAACCGCCCTTATCCTCATTCAATTAAGTTTCTTGCTTAAAACTTCATGCGCCCTGCGGTCGGCACCGGAAGGCAATACGCCGTTTTGTCGATCAATCCAGGCTACGATGTCTTTCCAGGCGACAGGCGCTTGCAGGTCGCGCAATAACATGTGGTAGCCATCTTTATAAAAAGCAACTGTTTTGGTTTGGGACGGCTTGCTTAAAAAACGTTGCAAGAAATCATAGGTTGGCTGCTTAGGGATAAGTTCGTCCTTCTCACCATATAAAACCAATGCATTTTCATGTAGGTCGTTTGCGCTATTAAATGCGGCGTCCATCAGATCCGTCAGCCCGTAAATGGCTTCGACCCTTGTTTTCTTTATAACCAAAGGATCCCGTCCCAATTTCCTCAACATCTCAATATTATCCGAAGGCTTTACGGCGACACTTTGACCGGTAAGTGTGAGCCACGGGACCGTATGGGCCAAAGTCCACAGCAGGCTTGTTTGGTACCAGGGCATTGTCGTCCTTGCCCATAACGCAGGGGCTACAAGAATGACCCCATCAACGCCGGGAATTGCATCTTTCATCGCAGTTATCACAATTGCACCACCCATGCTTTCACCCAGTAAATAAATAGGTTGCTGGGGGTAACGTTGCCGCAACAAATGCACAAAGATCCGCAAATCTTCATTGTAAGCCGGAATACCTGCCCAGAGACCGCGCTTTGGAGCGCCGCCGAAACCACGCTGATCGTAAGCAAAACAGGCAACACCCTGGCTGCTGAAATAAGTCCCAGGGCTATCAAAAAAATTACTGTAATCGTTAAAGCCGTGTAACGCAACGAGGACGGCCTTCGGTTTTGAATCGGGGAGCCATTCACGAAGCGGCAATGTCGCACCGTCTTGAGTCCGGTAAAAATGACTGTTAAAAAATGGCTCGTTCATTTTATCACCGGGAGCGTGGATTATCGGCATACAGCCTGTGAGCAACAAAACCCAGAAGAAGAGAAGTTTGTTGGTGGTATTTCTCATAAATCCAGATTATTTGTGCAAAGCCCTTGCATGTAATCCATGATGTATTTATGCCAATTGCGATTTCTGGAATAAGCGTTTGAAACTTTTGACCAGCCATCAACCGATGGCCCAAGATTTATTTTTGCTGCAGAAACCAGATGAAATCAGGCAGGCTTTCAATGAGTTGCTTAGCCTCAGACGCAGGCAATGGCCTACTCAACAAATGCCCTTGGATTACGTCGCAGCCGCACTTTTTGAGGAACTCCAACTGTTCTTCATTTTCGACTTCCTTGGCAATCACAGTTTTGCCGAGTTCGTGCAGCATGCCCACGGTATAGGAAATAATGTCCGCATCGTGGGTGTTGTTTGGAAGCCCCCGAATAAACTCGGGGTCAATCTCCACCACCTGGGCCGGTATTGTTCTCAATTGTCCAAGCAGTGTACTCTCCGAGCCGAAATTATCGATCGCCACCACTAAACCGGCTTCGACAAATTGCTTAATGATTGGAATTAATAAATCAGGCTTTTTAGCAATCTCGCATTCGGGAATCGAAAACTCAAGCCATTCCGGGTTAGCACCCGTTTCCTTGATAATAGCAACAATCCTATTGACATCGACCGCCTGTTTGACCGCTAAATCTTCCAGGTTGACCGCTATCGCTTTGGGTCTGATACCGGATTTTTCCCAGGCCAACGCTTGAAAACTGACCTGCTGGATAATCCAATACGTCAGCACATCCAACATGCCGATTTCTTTAACTAAGCCGACAAAATCCCTCGGCAACAATAGACCGAACACAGGATGCTGCCACCTAATTAAGGCTTCGAAACCGGCAATGTCGTAATCATTGGCATTGTGGCGACTCTGGTAATACACCACAAACTGGCTATTCCTACTTAACGCATTAATATTTAATGAATTTTTTGCCCTTAATGTCAAGGTGCATTCATCGAGCGCTTGCACCAAATCTTGCTGAAGCTGGATACTCTCATCCTGTAAAAGTTCGTCCTGATTCGGTGAAGGCGGTTTAATCGAGTCAAAATCTACCGCATAAAGCACGGCTTTGGCTTCTTCGATCAACGATTCAGGTTCGTTGTGGTCGCCAGGATAGACCGCACTACCCACAAGGGCGTCCAAAACTATCGAACTAATGCCGACAAGATAGGGGATTTGTAAAATTTTCCTGATTTTATCGATGATCAGGCTGACTGCACCGATTTCGGTATCGGGCAGAATCAATACGAATTGGTTGGCGTCGAGCCTGACCACGGTATCCGTGCTACGGAGCGTGGACAAAAGCCTTTTTTCGGCCTCAACAAGCACTTCATCTTCGTTAAAATGAATCAGGCTGCCATCGAGCAGCCTTAACCGTTCCAATGACAGGTAAATGACGGCAAACGATTTATGGT
The DNA here is from genome assembly GCA_044227425.1 of Methyloglobulus sp. Taxonomy (GTDB): domain Bacteria; phylum Pseudomonadota; class Gammaproteobacteria; order Methylococcales; family Methylomonadaceae; genus Methyloglobulus. The sequence continues at coordinate 2,371 of JBGAWU010000031.1, read as the reverse complement.
CATGGTTTGCTAAATTGATCGCTTTGCGAACTTGTTCGACCAGTGAAACCGGCCCAAGATTCGTTTCTTCAATGATCTCGGGTTCATTTTTCAGCGGTTCGTCCATCCCGACATGCGCATCATCGTCGCTAATGGTTTTTAAAACAGCAACCTCATGCATAACACCATCGACGCCGATACAGTGGCCCTGACCATCATACACAGGGCTATCCATTACCTCGAAACAACGCCTAGATCCCCCACTATCGAATATTTCTATCCCATAGGGGGTATTTGGCCGACCTTTTATACAATTTTCAGTATAACTGTCGATGTGCCGGTTTAAAGGATGGTCGGTCAGATAACTCCGGTAGTTTTCAATAAAATCACTCTCCGAATATCCGAGAAGCCGCGTGACCGATTCACTGACGTAACTGAACCGGCCTTCGCAATCATGTTGGTAGTAAATATATTCGTTTTGCGTTTGGTTAAAAGCCCCTTCAAACCGAGGCGTCAAATCGTCTTCGATAACATCGGCTGGATTTTCAATCGACAAATGCATTGCATCGTGATGGGCGGACTGTACATTTCTGGCAGATGCCATCAATTCATTCCTGGCTTTGTTTTTCAGCTTTTTCTGTTTCCGCAATAGATACAGCCAGACAACGAACAGCAAAACCACAAACAAGCCAGCAAACAACAACTTATCGATGTCGCTATGGTTAACCGCTGGTTCGGGTTTTGCCTTCTGGTCATTATCGTTATAGGTCGCCGGCTTTTGCTCAACCTCCTCAACAATGGGTTGCGGTTCTGGTTTAACATTATTCATCGGTTCGGCAGACGGCGGAATGGTCACGTCCTCCGCCGGTTTTGGTTCGGATGTAGCGGTGGCTAAAGGATTCGAAGCCGTTTGCGGGTCGCCGATAATCCATTTGGCAAAAACTTTCTGAATTTCATCTTCGCTCAAAGAATCCAGTCCTTTCTGTATGATTGCCAGCAATAACGGCCAGTCCTTACGGACTGCGATACTTTCGTTGGCGCTATTACGGTCATAAAACGCGGCAACTTTAAGGTCGTTTAATTTGTATTTGCTTTGCAGATAATTTGCCGTCCCTAAAAACAGGATGGCAGCATCTACTTGACCCGACCCGACCTGCTCAAGGCTGTCCAACATACTATCGACGTTGGTACGCTTGGCGGAAGGGAACTCGTTGCCGACCTGTTCGGCGTATTGATAACCTTTGACAACCGCGATTTTTTTATCGCGAAGGTCGTCACGGCTATGGATAGCCGAATTCCCGGCTTGCGTCACAATGACGAGCGATTTGGTTAGATAAGGTTTGGTAAAGTTAAACCACTCTGCCCTATCGGGCCGTTTAACCATGGTCGCTACAATATCGACTTTGCGCTTAGCGGCAGCCTTGTAAATACTGGTCCAATTCGAATCAGGATAAATAGCGAAATTTATGCCAAGGCGCTGGCTCAAAATCGCCATGATCTCTAACGCTATGCCATCGATTTTCCCGCTGTCGTTGACAAAACTGTACGGCGGCAAGCTGCCGTCATAGGCAATTCGGACCGTTCTGTGGCTCTCCAACCATTTTTGCTCTTCAGGATTCAACTGCACGACGGGTTGATAAGTAGAATGATCCTGTGAAGGCAGAACTTCGTTGGACTCAACCGCTAGAACCGATGCTTGAAAGAACAGCAACAATATCAGTACAGCAAAAGATTTTCTGTTCATCAATTCAAATAGTCCAGCAGAAAAAATTCCCATATAGGCCCCGTTTTTTATAGGATAAAATTAAATTACCCTTAAATATAAATCCTGTGAATTATAGTGCCTGTTTGGATTAGGCGTAGCGTGGAGAAAAAATAATTTCAATTTTTATACATGGGATTAAACTGTTCCTCTTAGTTTTGAGCAATTCAAAAAGGAATCCCATGAAAATTCTCTCTATTTTAAGCTGCCTCGTCCTATTTTGCTGTTTTTCCGCATACGCAGCAGAACTTGACCGCGCATCGGTTGAAAAACTGCTTTCCCAAAACCACGGCAGTAAACCGGCGGACTTACGCCGTAAAGACCTTACCGACCTTGACTTGTCTAATTTAAACTTCACCCATGCCGATTTATGGGGTTCGGATTTGCGCCGTTCGAACCTCAGCAACAGTAACTTATCGGGTTTGATTTTGGATTTGACGGTCATGACAAAAATCAATTTATCAGGCGCAAACCTTACTAATACCAGTATTTTCGGGGTACACATGGTTGGCGCAAACTTGAGTGGGGCTAACTTGAAACATAGCCGCTTCATTGCCAACCTTGACCGTTCCAATCTGAGTCATGCTGACTTGACCGACGCACAATGGGGTGTCGATATGAAAAACCAGC